>BJFW01000036.1 GCA_014190095.1 Actinomycetes bacterium
CCTGAGGGTCAAGTTGCTAGTACGGCCTGTAAAAAGCAAGGCACAACACGTACATTTCAAAGACAGAAGCAGACGTGCAAAAAAGTGGGCAAACGGTTGGTGTGGGTTACAAACAAAAAGTCCTCATCCACCGCCACAACAGCAACCACGCTGCCCACGCCGACAGCTCCTCCCACCATGCCTGCCGGGGGGTCAGAGCAGGCCGCGTGCAGGCTCCGCGAGGCTCGCGCAAAGAACTATCAGCCATGGAACGTTGGATTTCCACGAGGCGATAGCTATGGAACTCCAACATTGCCAACTTCTGGTAAAGCGAATGTCCAACTTCTCGCAATTGAGTTCCCAGGTGCACTGGGTACCAGTGCAGAACTGATTGCGGCTGAAAAGGAAATTGCTGAATTTAACAAGTGGTTTGAATTCACCTCACGAGGTGCGTTGTCGTTTAACTGGCAGTTTCCAAAACAATGGCTACGAATGTCAAAGGAAACGGCGCAGTACAGACTTAAAAAAGGTGATCGCGCGACAGTGATCCCGATGGCTCAAGAAGTGGTTTCCATCGCTGATCCTTTTGTGGACTTCACCAATTCTGACTTTGTGTTCGTACTTTTTCCCCGCAGTATCAAGTTGGGAGTACCCGATTTGGGGATGGCTAACTGGCGCGTAGAAACGAATGAAGGACCGGTTAAAAACCTGTTTGGTGGATCTGAGTATTTTTACGATCGCGGTTTTGACTTGTGGAGTTTTTGGATTCATGAGTGGGGTCACCCAATGGGCCTTCCTGGACACGCTCCGCGTTCAAGCATCAGCATTATGGATAACCAAAATGGCAGCTCAGTCATGCTCAACGTCTGGGACACGTTCTTCAGTGGCTGGATGGGTAGCGACGAGTTGTATTGCATGCCTATTGAGGAAACGAGCAAGGAAATCACGCTCATTCCTCTAGAACGATTGCAGCGTGGACCTCGTGGTGTCATTGTTCCAATATCGGACACGAATGCTGTAGTTATCGAGTCACATCGCGCCGAAGGTTGGGGTAAACGCATGCTTGATGCCGACTACGGACGTCAATCCGGTGGCTCTGGAACTGCTTCATATGGAGTATCGGTGTATTGGATTGACACCACAACAGACACCAATCGCTATGCCGGAAGTTCTGGGTTTACTGACAGTGACCAAGGGGAGAAATGGGCAGACCATGTTGTTCCCTCTGGTGTAACGCGGCCGTTTGATCTGCTGATCACAGGTGACAAAGTGACGTACCGAGGGGTAACCGTTGAGTTTGTCAAAACAGGTGATTACGACACTGTTCGCATCACGAAATAGTTAAACCTTCTTACCACCATCAATGAGTTTGAATCGTGGGATGTTAGGCCACGTAGCAAATTTCGCATATGCAGCATCTGCCCAGACTGATAAGTGTTCAAGAATTGGATGAAGGATGCTGCAGCCAGACTGTTCAACAAAAATTGAACGCGCAAGCCATAGTGCATTTCCATCGGGGTAATTGGGCATGAGCGTGACTGCTTCGTCTTGAATTTGGTTCTGCATTTCATCAACCAAAATTCTGAATTCACCCTCTTCAAATCGACTGAGGTCAATGCATGGATCAATCAAAATTGCGACTTCAAGACTGTTGGTTTGCAGTGCATATGCCTCTTCACCCCAAGAGTCCGGACCAATAAAAGCTGTCCACGAAGTGGTTTTGATTTCAGTTAATTCAAAGTCAGAACCAGAGATCACAGCACGCTTGCCACCACGCTGCACAAACCAATCTGCGATTGATGCATGCAATTCGTCGAGAATGTTCACGATGGTTCTCCAAATATTTGTACCACTACTTTTGATCCTGTATGTATTTGTTTGCTGCTTTGAGACCTTTATTTAAGATCAGGGTTATTGGAAGAAATGCTGATGCTTGCGCACCATAAGTTTCTCCGTTTTTCTCTATTGACTCTGCAATCATAAGTTCCACAAGGTCGCTGTTAAATGCAACGCAAACATCTTTGTCACCAATTCCATACACCAATGGCCCTAACTCGTCTTTTGTTGTAAACACCTCTGGGGGTGCTGTCAGAAATGTGACCTTAAATCCGTCATCATGTTCCATACGGATCATCACATCCTCGTTGTCATCTTCTAAAAAGTCTTCAAATTTCATCAGTATTTCTCTCGGATGGTTCGCCAAACATTTGTACAACCGCAAATTCAAAGCGTGCAAGCAATGTTTCGGGAAGGGATAGTGCTTTAAATGCATTTAACAACCCGTGGTACCACCATTGCTGATATTCAAATGGAGCATTAAACACAGTGCCAAACCAGTCGTTGTTTCGGTCATTTCGCACCCAATCACGAAGAGTGGCTTCGGCATTGTGGGTTTTGTCTGCCAACGCAACGAGAAGTGATTGCTGGTTGTGGTCGTCGGCTACCAGATGGTCGAGGTAGATCTGCTTCCGAGCTTTCCAGTTTTCTAACGATTTTTCGCCATCGTTTTCAACATGGGTGCAGGCCTGAACCATGTCTGCAACTTTCTTGCCGACCTTTCGCTTGATCATTTTGTATGTGCATGGAGTGTCTTCAAGAATGTCGTGGAGGAGTGCGGCTTCAGCTTGCTTTTCGGTACCACCGTGCTCAAGTACGAGTGCACTTACCGCCATGAGGTGAGAAATGTATGGAATAGTCGTTTTTTTGCGAAAATGTCCGGTGTGCCATTTGTAAGCAAGTTTGAATGCTTCTTCCATATTTCCTCCTGGTTTGTGTGCGATTAGAACCAACTCCCAAATTGAATGGGCATGAATGCTTTCGCATGTTCAAGTGCAGCTGATATTTCTGGATATCGGGGACCACCAAAATGTTTCAATGCCCCCAAAACATCTTTAACTTCAGTTGCCCCAAGCAATTCGAGAAAGGCGTGGACATGCGAATTGGGAATGGTGTACGCGAATTCATATTCATCGGCACCGAAAAACTGTTCTACAGTAGGTCCTAAGTCTTGACCGAAAATTTTCAGACTGTCATCGGGAAGTAGTGATGCCCAAACTGTTCGAGTGTCTGCTCCATTTTGCTCCTGTAGAAGTACTACCTCCCTCACAGTTGAACGGTAACCAACGGGTCTCGTGCGGTTGAGCCCGGCGTAGTCGGGGTTTTCAAGCCATTCCATAAACTATTTACGCACGGGTGGACTCCACGTGTGTGTCCATTTCCGCTTTCCGTTATCGAAAGAAAGAATCCAAGTGTCATCATCTTGCTGATCTGCACGTTGAAGGTTTTTTCGAGGCTCGTAACCAGAGAAATGCGTTCGCGATTTTTTCAATACTCCAACGTGACTCAATTTGACAATCAGTTCCCGTTGGACGCCACTTCCTTTCATCGCAGCTATCCAGTGACAGGCCTGAAGAATTTCCAAGATTGCTTCTCGTGAAAGTTGGGTGGTCCGCCGATTAACAAACGGGAAAGAGTCGCTTAACATGGTTCTCCTCATCGAACCTGGCGTTACCACCGAATTAAACCGGTTGGTGATCTTCATAGGGCCAGGACCCTCAGATCGTCTGGATGATTACATTTTCAGATTACCTGAAACCTGTTACAGAGTTGCAGTTATTGGGGACAAGTTTGATCCTCGTCATCGGCGTGGAAGCGAAGTTCGAAACCGCAAAAATCGCAAACTGTGTACTGGTCCGCATCGTCGTGATACTCGCGACGAGCGGCCTTTCGTTCAGCCTTTTTCTTGCCGTGACGGTAAGCCAGATATGTCGTGAAAAGTCCCATATTCCTTATACGCATACTATGCGGCACCCTGTGCGTACCGTCTGCGGTAAGGAGGATATATGAAAACAGAGGAAATTGAAGAAGGCGAAGTTTGTCCGTACTGCGGTGTTCTGCCAATTACTTTTGATGGCGAAGAGATGGTGCATTGTCCAAACTGTGCTTCGCAGTTGTTTAATGCCGACTTCCTGCACGACATATTGCCGCTGGACTTAGACGATGAAGAAATTGAATTCGTTCGGGAGGAAGAAGCAGGTTGGGACGAAGGAGACCGCACTGACTTTGGTGATCCTGAAATCGACGGTAATTACTAATAGAGAAATACTTAGGGTTGGCAACCGCAAAGTTGAAAGGAGTTAAGTGCTCCACGACTACCAACCCAAAACCGCGCCAATTAGGCAGCGAGAGCAAATGCACTGGCATGAACCAACGCACCATTGAACGACAAGCCTTGACCTACCAATCGGCTTGAACGTACGTGCTCTTCAACGCCCAGTCCAACACCTGGCTTGCTGATGATCTCTGCCGAGGCAAGTCGGCTGAGGAACTTCAGTGCTGCAGTTGCAGATGGGCGAAGATTCGTATGGCCTGGTGCGTCAAGCAAAATGCCGCGAACCAGTGCTTCCCAGTTGGCCGAGAGAGCCTCTTGGGTGGCAAAGAGTTCTGCGCTCACAATGCGTGAACCATGTGCAACGACGACACCCTGCTGAGCAGGTAGTGGTCCTCGACGCACCAGATCTTCGATTGCGGCGGCGACATATTGATCGCGCTCAGCAAACTGTTCAATATCTCGGAAGTTTGACGAACCACTGCGTACACCCTTGATTCGAAGCTCGTGATCAACGGCTGCCCACACTGCGCCTTGATCCGATCGCTTGTCGCCTCCGCGAGCGAGATTGTCGCGGATACCTTCTGCCTTTGCGCGACGAACTCGGCGATTTACGTATCGATTTGCACGAGTAAATTCACTTCCACCTGCCCAGCGACCGGCTTCTACACAGCTAACAGGAATATCAATGGTTGCTCCAGCAGGCACAAGGATGCTGACATTCACGGTGCGTGTTTGACGGCCGCCATCGAGCACCTGGCCTTCTGGAATCAGGATTGCAGTCGCACCTGCATTGGTGACCTGCAAGGTGGGAACTTCGGCATCTGGCTTTTCCGAGACGGTCAAACCAGCAGTTGCGCCGGTTGCGAAGCCGAATCCAAGGTTTTGGCCTGGCAAATACACGGGGTAAATGGCTGCGCCAAGGCGGTGGATTGGTCGACCGACAGCTGCGAATTCAAGAACTGAAACTGACATGGGTAATTCCTTTCAAACGATATTTAGGTGTTGCTTCGGATACGCACGAGAGGGTCAGGACTGTGACGTGGTGTCGTTGTCCTGTGGGCCTAAATCACGGAGCATGCCTCGGACGAACTCATACTTCTCTTCATGTGTGAGGTCCCAGTAGGAACGTGGGATTCGCCACACCTTGTAATTGGATCGGCGAAATTTCCGAAAAAACCGTTTAAGAATCGTCATGAAGGTATTACGCACACTTTGTTCTCGCTGTGCGTAATACAGACATCAACTCACAGAAAGGCTGTTACACGACAGATGAAATACCGACAGACACCACATCACCTATTCGATTCAAATTTGCAGGCACGTCCAAAAAATGCAGGGGCAATCTGGCGCACCCTGTGTTGGGTGAACGATCAAGTTGCAATCAGCGGCGATCTCTCCGAGAATAAATCTGAGGCACTGGTTCAACTCAATGACTGGGAAAATCAAGGAATTACTGACATCATTGATTTGCGTGGCGAAGCATCCGATGAAAGTTTTGTGGCAGAGAATGCACCGCACATCAGGTATCACTGGTTGGGCGTAGATGACGAAGGCGACCGTAGAAGCGATGAGTGGTTTGAAGCAATTGAGGCAGCGGCGCAACTCGTGTTGCAAGACCCAAGTCGCAAAGTGGTCATCCACTGTCACATGGGTGTAAACCGAGGTCCTTCGGCGGCGTTCACTGCACTGATCACTCATGGAGTCGACCCGATCGTGGCACTAACCCAAATCCGTTCAGCACGGCCGGTGGCGGCAATTCTGTACTCCTTCGATGCAGTGCAGTGGTTTGCGCACAGGCAGGGCAAGTCAGAACAGGAAGCGGCAGACCTATTCCAGGCGGTCTATGACTGGCACGTGAAAAACCCTTTAGATCTGCGGTATTGCATCCAGCAGATTGGAAGTAGATACGCGGCGTAATTCAGCGGCAGGTCCCAATGTCACACATTTGGGACCTGCGTGCGTATAGCAGGTATGACAAACATACCTAACCCAAAAATCACCCACATGTACATCCTGGTAGACCGTTCAGGTTCGATGGAATCAATTGCAAATGACGTAATTGGTGGCTTTAACACCACCATTTCTGATCAGCAGGCAAATGGTCCGGACGCCAAGCTCACGGTCATCCAATTCGATTCGCAAGATCCAGCGGCAGTGATGTGCGCAGGTATTCCAATTTTGGAAATGAATCGTCTTGATCGTTCGACGTATCAACCGCGGGGTGGAACTCCATTGTTGGATGCAACTGGTCTTTTGATCGGTCGTATTCGCGTTGAGCAAGCAGCACGAGTTGCAAATGGACTGGCAGAAGAAGATGTGGTTTTTATCACGATCACCGATGGCCAGGAAAACCAGAGTCGCGAATACAACCTCGCGAGAATCACTCAGTTAGTTAATGAGTGCAAAGCAGCAGGGTGGACGTTCGTCTACATGTCTGCAGACATCAATGCATATGCGGATGCAGCAGCAATGGGTTACGACCGTGGATCTACGCAACACTTTGCAGCGACTGCAGATGGTGCAGGAAAAGCATTCACGAGCATGTCAAGGAACATGTCGAACATGCGCGATAAAAAACGTCGCATGGAGGAATTTGATTCCCGTGAGTTCTTTGAAACTGGCAAGGACGCAGAAGACAATTCATGATGAAAAAACCTGCAAGGTACATCATCACTGGAGTGGACGTGACCGGGGTTTCAACCCCGGTCCTTGCACGTGTGAGGTGTGAAAACAGTTCTGGTTCATTCGAAAGCTTTTTTCCTGTTGAAGCCGTGCATGGATACGCACGAAACCAGCGGGAAGAAGGTTTTATTGTGAACGTTGAGTGGTTATACGAAGTGCCGCAAGAGGCACAAAATTGGTGGGCAGAGTATTTCATTGCTGTAGGAGGCAAATAACAATGTGGGTCTTTACTGAAACCGGATTTGTAAGTGCAGTTCGCAAGCCAGAGGAACCGAATTACATCACGGTGCGTGCTCGAGAAAAGCAATCGCTTGAAGTACTTTCAGAGCTGGCAGAAAAGCCGATCATCGATACGCCTTATGGCGACTACGCATATCGAGTGCTGGTTACCGATGAGTTGTTTAAGGCCTGGCTTTCCACTTCTGTAGACATGTTGGATTACGACAATTTCAAGAATCGAGTGTGGAACACTCGAGGCGACGAGTTCCATGACGCTCTTGGCGCAGTGTGGTCGGCAATGTACAAGTTGCAGCAGTAACGGCCTATTTAGGCCGCTTTTGCTGGTGCGTTTCCACCGAACATTGGTCCTAACAGTCCACCAAGGTGTTGCGCTTCTTTAACCAGACCGTCAAGTAATCCGGTCATATCCTTCGAGTGCTCACAACGCAATTCTGCTCCCACAACAATCATGTTGTTGTCGCACCACACACGAACTCCAACTCGGGTGGTGTTCAAACGGTTAATTTCACGCAGTAACTTCACGTTCTGTGTGACATTGTGGAGAACAGTTGAGGTTGCACGAATAACTGGTTCAGTTCCATCAAACAGTTGAATCCGAACATTGACATCCTTATATTTTGCTGCGATGAGTCCATTGTCGTGGACAAGGTGGGAGATTTTCTTCTCTTCCAAATACTCGATCATCTGTGGGAAGTAGATTTCTGCGCCACTCAGTCGACGATCAAAATTGATTGAGAATTGGTCGCATTGAATTTGGAGGTGCTGACCAATTTCCGAGTTGAAACTGATCGTCAGTTCTGGATCCGAGTTGATGAACAATCGGTTCATCAGGTTGTCAAGAAGGAGATGACTGAGAGAAAACGAACCAGTACCGTTGGTTTGTGCAGGTAGTTTGACAACTGTGTCAGGACAACCGACGTAAGACCAGCTGCGTCGCAACGTGATACTCGTCTTATCAATTATTACCTGACCAAGGGGTGGTTGTGAGAAGAACGACATGAAGTCTTCAATGTCGATTGGCATTTCTGCAAGAACACTACAGATCCGTTGAAAGTCTCGGTACTGAATCTTTGCAGTGACGTTTGGTTCATCAGAGAAGGTTTTGAACTCTGGAGTTTTTTTGCAAACTCCCATCTGGATTTCGCCGCCGTTTGATGACGTGATCTTTGCCGAGTCGTGATCAACAGTGAGATTGCAGGTTCCACCCGCGCTATTGAGAGTGTTTGCGCTAAGGATAAGACGACCTGGAATTTGGAATGACCCTTCAAAAGAGTGATGGTCACCTGGAATGGTGATCCACGTGTCATCGCTGTTCATTTGCCATGTGCGCATTCCGTTAACGCAGGTAACGAGAACTCCTCGACCTTTGTCTTCTTCAAGAACCGACATGCGGATTGCCGACATGACGAGATCAAGTTCGCTTTCGGAAATGTCTCCGATGTTTACTTTCATGCTGCATCCTTCACATGGAACTTCTTGAGGACTTTTACAGGTGTATATCCAGTTGGAATGGTGTGCACTTCTTCGAACAACAATGCAAGGTCTTCGCGCTGGGTAGTTTCTGATTGTGCGCCGGGTGCCATCACCTGTGGTGGATTTGTCTCGGTGCGTTCGGGTGTTGGACTAGTCGCCAACTTCGTTTCGTTGCTCATGGTGCGCTCCTTACAGGTAGGTGTGGTCGGGTTTTATCCCACGGGTGGGTCAGAGATAGTAGGCGAACACAGGTTCGCTTGCACGGCATTTAGGGGCCGTATTGATAAACGCACAAACTTGTTACAAATGTGTCCGAATTTGCCCTATTCCCAGTCCTGGGCCCAATCGTCCCAGTCCACCACGCTGTCGGCATCTACCTGTGAGGCCGCCTCAACGGTTGCCTGGACGAGGCTGGAGACAACGTCAAGCACGACCTGGCCATTATTGGGGAGCAGGAAGTCCACCACGCAGGCAGGGGCAATATCTGGCTCTTTCCACCAGTCCAGCAATTGAGAGACCTCGAGGGGTTGCATCACTTTGCACATGATGTCCACAAGGAACGAGCGCTGGTATGTGGTGTCGCCAGGGTTTAGCCACAAACTGATTTTTAGTTCGTGGTGGAAGATATCTGATCGAATGGCCCATAGAGGAATCGGTTCAGCGGCATGCGGGTGAATGAGACTCACCTTGATCATGCTGTGAGCTTCTTCGCCAATTCCAGTTTGAATAATGCCAGTTAGGTTTTGTAATACCGCAAGTTGTTCAAAAATGCCGGAGTATTCGTCACTTCGCTCATCAAATAACACGCGACAGTTCGCGGCAATATTCTGAATTGCGTCAATCATCCACTCCTCCCGTGTGCGGAGACGGGGGATGGGCATGCTGTGGCGTGATTCTCGTGATGCAGCGACAGAAATCATCTGGATGGATGCCGCATTCTGTTGTGTAAGGCATGGATATTCCTGATCGCATGAAATACACCTTGGATCAATGGTCATTCCATTTGGTTGGTGTATTGCAGAAATCACCTTGGCCAATTCTTGTGAAAAGCTGAGCGCATCACGGACATTCATAAAAACCTCCCATAGAAAGAAAAGAGCACGTACTCACCAGGGTGAATACGTGCTTGTGGACAGTTTCAGTATGTCAAATGGGTGTCACGGAGTGGGAATCTCGATGCGTAATGAGTGGTATGAACACAAAACCACGAACAAAGATTTTTTACGACGATGACTATGTATTGGATTCAGGTATAGAAACACGCACCAAGGCAAAACCAATTGCGAAGTTAATCGTTTCTGAAGGTGTTCCGGGCGTTGAAGTGTGTTCACCGAGAAAAGCGACCAGAGCAGAACTTGAAGAAGTTCACAGTTCTGAATATTTGGACAGTTTGTGGAATGGAGTTCAAGACCTTTTGCGAAGTCTGTTGGCAAGTACCGGTGGCGTTTTAGACGCGGTAGATCAAGCACTGATTGACGGGTTCTCTGCAAGTCTGTCGAGTGGTTTGCACCATGCAAAACGAACCCACGAAGAGGGTTTCTGTTTCATCAATGGGTTAGTCATTGCAGCACTACGCGCATTGAACGTTCATAAATTGACTGATATTGGCATTCTTGATCTTGATGCGCATTGTGGTGGTGGCACGTTCCAACTCATTGGCAATGACGCACGAGTGCGTTTGGCAGATGTAAGCACCAACACATATGACAGTTGGAAATCATCTGAATTGCGACACCACTTAAAAATCGTGCGCGATTCAAACAACTATTTGAATGAAGTAGAAAAAGCGTTAAAGCACCTCAGTGGCGTGCAGTTCCTTATTTACAATGCAGGAATGGATCCGTTCGAAGGTTGCGGCATCGGCGGTTTATCTGGAATCACACGCGAAGTTCTGCAGCAGAGAGAAAAACTGGTTGCAGACTGGTGCAGAGAGAACAAGGTTCCGGCATTGTACGTACTTGCAGGTGGTTATGAAGGACCGAACTTAGATCTTGAAGGAGTTGCACGTTTGCACCTGCTCACAATCAAAGAGTTCGTGCACTAACTACTTACCTTTTTGTTGATCTTTCTCTTCACTCCAAACAATTGCTTGGTCAAGCGTTTTTCCAGGAAGCTCGTAGACCTCAAGATCACCAGGCGTTTCACTAACTACAAACAGCACCTCAGGTGTGCCGTCATCAAGGAGTCTGATGCTGATTGCGAGATAGTTTTCGGCATCTGTTGACCATTCGTCTGTGGAATCCTCTTGCCATGAATACGTAAACAACGTTTAGTCCCTTCTCTCTACTTTGCGGTTCGCTTAGCGGGCTTGGTTGCACGGCGGGGGATAATCAATGGTGGATCTAGCTTTTCTGCTCTACCCCGACGATAAAGCTGGGCAGGTTTTCCTGTTCCAGACGATGATTGTCGAGTTCTTCCAGGAATCCTCTCGATGAATCCTTCAATCAGTTCTGCTTTGCGTGCAAAGTTTGCGGCATCAAAGGAGAGTTTCATCTTCTCCCGTGCCGACTTTTCGCCTGGAGTAGAAACGCGAGATGCTCTGCGGTATTCCTCTTCAAGGAGCTTCTGCACCTTGGCAAGGACATCCTGATCTCTGGTCATCTTGCGACCGCTCGATAGCCCCATAGGCATGTCATTCATGGGCATCGTCATCATGAGTTCGTTTTTACTAGATTCGCTAAAGGCTTTTGAAAGCACATGAATCTGTCGTTCAGCAATGCTCGAGTCAGACTTTGATTCCTCTCGACGTATTCGGTCAGCGAAGCGGAGCGTGTCAGCGTCAGGGTTGTACGCAGGATGGAACATCACTTCATACACATGTCGTAAGTCGCCAAGGGTGAATTCTTCATCGCAGAACTTCAAAGCGATAGGCGTTCGCTCCATAAGTTCACGTACTCGCGAAATGGCATCGCGAAGCATTTGGTTGTGGTCAAACTCCAAACGATTTGGGTCGGCAAGAACTTCAACTACGTCCATGAATTTTGCATTGGCTGCATCGCTTCCGGCAAACGGCGAAGCGAAGTCGGGGCTAAACGCAACGTAAGCAATGGAGACAGTTCTTCCGGACCGCGGATCACGACCAACATCGCCGTATGCGCCAATCTGCACCAAGTCCTCAGGTTTGACCTCAATAGAGGTTTCTTCAAGAAGTTCGCGACAGGCTGCCTCGACAAGACTTTCGCCCTGCCACTCAACATGGCCGCCAGGGAGGGCATAGTCAAATGGCTCTCGTGGGACCTCTCGTACAACGCCGCCTTTTGGATCTCGAATGCAGGATTGAGTTCCTTTTCTTTGCACCACAGCTACCTGGAGAAGGTTTCGCTTAATGGTGAGCGCCACGACGTCAACTGCTACGTGGAATTCAGGGACTTTGGGCTGAGTTGTGGGTTCCATGTGTACCTCCATAAACGCACGTTTATGGCTTATGTGTAATTCTACATAAAGGGCAGCGGACGGATTGTGTCCATTTGGAAATTTGGTATTTGGCTTGTTATCATGTTCGTGACCGCCGTTTTTCGCTTTTTGGTAGTTCAAACCCCGTGGGTTGTAAAACCCATACAGGTAAAGGGTTTCCTTACTGTGCAATACCCCCTAGGTAAATTGCATTATGACTAAAAAGCAGGCAAGAACTGGTGTAGCGCACAAATACTCATGTGCTATACTCGGTATCCCACAAGATACGAAAAAGGAGATAATCGCAAAAAACCAGCAAAAACAGCAATTTCACGATCCACAGACCGTGAGACAGCAAGTTGTCACTTTAACAGTTATCCAGTCCGACCCGCCAGCTACCACAACCGCACGTCTCTCGAAAGGGGATCCAATGACCACCAAGCGCGATCACAACAAACCAAGCAACCGCTCAATCCAAACCAAAAAGCGTCAAGACGCGTATGTCATTGGGGTGCATAACGCTCTTGCGGCCCGTTTTGGCAACCATGCCAAGTACAAGGGGCAAGAAGTTGCAGATGTCATTCAATACACCATCGTTGAACTCCTAGGGCGAATCACATACATCATGAGCAAATACCCGGACCCTGCGCATTATGTTGGAGCACGATTGGCAAACGTGGTCACCGACCACAGTCGTCGTCAAGGGGCACAACGTGGGGAAGGTGCACGATTTGACCGCACTGTTGGGTCAGCAGACGAAGAGCACACCGCACGGAAACTTCAACAAGTTGTTTCGGGAGACTCGTTTGATCTCGCAGACCATCTCGACAAGATCGCACTTGTGCGACAGGTCAAAAAAGTGTTGACCGCAGAAGAGCAGCGCATGTTTGATTTGGTTTACGTGAAAGGTTTGAGCGTCACGGAGGTTGCGAGGATTGTTGGACAGCGTCGCGAAACTGTGAGTCGCAAATTGAGCGATGCAAAAGAGCGTGCGCGAAAGGCCATTGGGCCAGCGTCGTAGCGGTTCATTTCTCGGGTTTCACTCGTACCATCTCCACAACTTTTGCGCTGTGGCTAGCAAGGTTGTGGCAGGTGGGCGAGTGAGTTACTCGAACATGCAACGTGATCTGGTTATTGCATTTTGGACATTTCCAGTGGATGGTGCGCTTCGGTGATTGTTCCATGTTGTGCCTCCTTGGCAAGTCGTAATCGACAAGCCGCACAACATAAGGAAAGGTGTGACGCGGTTTCTTGAAATCCTTTTAGGTATTGAAAACGCGTTGAACCTGGCTCGGTGCAACCAACAGTTGTTTTACGTGCAGCGCATCAACAGTTTTTGTCACTTTGCTCAACAATGGTGTGAGACGCACATCAGTCATTTCACGAAGTGAAATTTCAAGAGGAACACCGTAAGTAATTCCAGAAAGATCAATAGCCTCAGTGTCTGCTGGCGCAAACTGCAACGAAGCAACATTGTGCGAACGCATGAGGAGATTCTCTGCGAGTAAGACTCCGTCATGAAGTACCCAACCTGCGGGAACTCTCACGAGCCAGCGCAGCGAAAGACGATGGATCTGCGGGGCAAACTTCCATATTGCTGCGGCTGAAAACAACGAAACGACTAATCCACCGACCCAGAGACCGCTGGCAAAGAGGTTGTCTGCAATAACAAAGAGTGCTGTGAGTACAACCCAAGTAAGAAGGGTGGGAAGCACCAGGCTGACGGGAATTCGCAGGAGGAACCGGCGTTCGTTTCCATACGCCCCGGCCTGAACCTGGATCATTCCGAAATCAGACTTATATATAAGGAAAAGTGCTACGAGAGATGCGGTTGCAACAGCAACGGGGAGAACCCCAAATTCTTCAGAAGGCAGGTGGGCAATAAGGGAGAAGAAAACCACGGGGCTACTTAATCGAATTGCGGTAAGAGAAACTGGGTGGAGAATCCAGGTTCCTATTGCCACCACAGTCCACAGCATCCATATGCCTACAGAGAAACTTTGTTGGAATAGTGCGACGAATATCCACAGCAACCGAACAGGCCAAGCAATGTGCGTAAGTAGACGCTGAATCACGCCACGAGCCTAGAGCCGTAGTGCAGCCCACAAGTAATGTTGCACCTATGGCTGGCGGAGCAAAAGCAACAAAGAAGGACCGCGATCGCGCAGCCTTTTTGCGCGATGCCATCAACCTGCATAACGAACGCTATTTTGCACACGATGCGCCAGAAGTTAGTGATGCGGAATACGACGAATTAAAGCGCGAACTGCAGGCGCTTGAAGCAACGTTTCCCGAACTCGTCACTCTCGATTCACCAACACTGCAAGTTGGTGCACCGGCAATCACCACGTTTGCTCCAGTTACACACCGTGCACCAATGACCAGCCTCGACAACGCAATGGGGCCAGACGAATTGCAAGCCTGGGGCGAGCGCATGGTGAAGGGTCTTGACAATGCAGACATGCAGTTCATCTGCGAATTGAAGATCGATGGTCTTGCAATCAGCATTCGTTATGAAAACGGAGTGTTGGTGCAAGCAGCTACTCGTGGTGATGGAAAAATTGGCGAAGACGTTACGGAAAACATCAAGACCATCAAGGTCATTCCACATGCCTTAACAGCACCTAAAGGCGGAAGTATTCCCGAAGTGTTGGAAGTTCGGGGCGAGGTGTACATGCCAATTGCCGCCTTCGAACAATTCAAAGCCGATAAAGAACGCGACAACGAACAGCGCGTGAAGCAAGGAAAGAAACCAGAGTCAGTTCCTGCAAACCCACGTAACGCGGGTGCAGGAAGTTTGCGTCAGAAAGACCCCGCAATTACTCGCACACGAAACTTGGCCTTTTGGGCTTATCAACT
Source organism: Actinomycetes bacterium (assembly GCA_014190095.1). Lineage (GTDB taxonomy): Bacteria > Actinomycetota > Acidimicrobiia > Acidimicrobiales > Ilumatobacteraceae > UBA3006. The sequence continues at coordinate 14,738 of BJFW01000036.1, forward strand.
TGGAGAAACACAAGGTGTTCCCGAGTTAACCAGCCATCACGAAACGTTGAATTATTTGAAGCAACTTGGATTGCCAACCAACCCAGAGCGCAAGTTGGTGAACAGCATGAGTGAAGTGAGGTCATTCTGCGATCACTGGGAAGCGCATCGCCACGACTTGGATTACGAAATTGATGGAGCAGTTGTAAAGCTCGACAGCCTTGCCCAACGTGAACAAATTGGGTTTACTTCGCGCGCACCGCGTTGGGCTATTGCATACAAGTTTGCGCCAGAAGAACGAAACACCATCTTGAACGACATTCAGGTTTCGGTTGGCAGAACTGGCCGAGTAACCCCGTTTGCTGTGCTGCAACCAGTGGTCGTTGCCGGTTCAACCGTGGGCATGGCCACCTTGCATAACCGCGAACAAGTTGCGCTGAAAGATGT
>BJFW01000037.1 GCA_014190095.1 Actinomycetes bacterium
GTTGATAGTTGCAGCCTTTGGTTTTGCAGAAAGTTTTGGTGCAGGAGTTTTTGTGGCTTGCGGTTTTGCAGTAGGTGCTTGCGGCTTTGGCGCAGGAAGTTTGGAAGCAGGCGGCGGCGCTTTTGGAATTGGCATTGGTCTGTTTGCTTCGCGACTTGCTTTCTTCACCGACTTCGTTGCCGACGGACGCACTGGCAAGCGTTCAATAAACACCCATCCAACATTTGGCACTGGCTTGCCGCCAATCAACCGACCAGCGTTGAACAACCACGGGTACTGCTGATGAAACTCTTGATAACTGTCGTTCGACAAAATACTTGCGCCAATTTTTTCGGCGATGGTAAGTACGAAACCGTCGCCGCGACCCACTGCCCCAGCAGGTGGCGCAACCAGTTCGTTGTTGTTAATGGCGCTGTTAAATTCGGACACTTCGCGTTTATCAATGCGATGACCAAACGTGGCATCCACCACCACCGTGATTTTGGTGTTCGGAAACTCATTCATGAACGACAGCACGGCTTCGTTCAATTGCTTTAGGCTTGGCGCGGTTCGGCCTTCGGTCGCCACATTCGACCCATCCACCACCACATGCTTTGGCCCAGTTTTTGCCACGGGGTCAGTCAACCAGCCAATAGGGCTCGGCGTGGTGATGCCCCACCCCGTACGCTCAATGCGTGCTTAGGGCTGTGTTTTTTGATTTCGGTGGGGTCATTTTGTCGAGTCCGTTTGAGGCCTTTAACCATTACGAAGCAGCCCAAGGGTTACCCGCCAACTTCATTCGCGCAGTGAATTCGGTGAACCCCGACGACAACGCGTGGGCCAAATTGGAGCGCAGTGACATCTCGCCAATTGAATTTGACGCCGTGTTTGCAAGCGAAAGCGAAGCACTGGGGCACCGCGTGCCTGGTGCCGACGTGTTGAGTTTGTTGCATGGCGAAATTCGCCCCGACATGGTGAACGCACTAGACCGCATCAAAGAAGCCGGATACGTGATGGCGTGTTTGACGAACAATGTGTTGACAGAACAGCCGGTTGCAGTTGATGATGCCGAGCGCAAACGCCAAGATGATCTGCGCGCCGTGCTTGCGCGATTTGATGAAGTGATTGAAAGCAGCAAAGTTGGCGTGCGCAAACCCGAACCACGGTTTTATGAAATTGCGTGCGCGGCAGTGAACGTGCGGCCCGATGAGTGTGTGTTCTTAGATGACTTGGGAATTAACTTGAAGCCGGCTGCGGCGATGGGCATGCAAACAATCAAGGTTGCGAACAGTACGCAGGCGCTGACTGAGTTGTCGCAGGTGCTTGGGTTAGCCAGCATCCTCCCCCGCTAGGCCTGTATTGGCTTTGGGAATTGGTACTTGACAGACAAAGCGCGGGGTATGTCACACTTGCGAAGTCGGCTTTGGCCTTCCTCGCACACATGTGCCATATGCAAACTTTTACATCTGGAAGTGCCGTGGAAAACGAACCTGAGCAAAACCTCGCCGATGACTTTGAGCATTGGCCAAACGAACCCGCAACTCGCAATGACTTGCGCATTCTCGCCACTCGCATCGACCAACGCTTCGCAAAGATCGATTCGCGCTTCGCAAAAGTTGATTCACGATTTGATCGTGTAGACGCACAATTCGCGGAGATGCGAATTGACATGAGGGAACTCCTGTTCGAATTCAAGGAATCGATGCGCAAGGAAATGTTCAGATTCGCAGGGTTTCTCACATTTACTGTTTTAACCGCACTCGGCATCTTCGCGGCATTTGCTCGATGAACAATTCATCCACTCTTTGGTGCACCCGCACACATATGCCACATGACATAACTTGCATTGGAGAAACCATTGGATAACGAGCTCGAAAAGCAAACAATTGAAGACATGAACCAAGGCTCGCAAGAACCTGCTTCAAAAGCCGACCTACGGAATCTTACGGTGCGGCTTGAATCGAAATTTGATCGGATTGAATCGAAATTTGAGCGGATTGAATCGAAATTTGATCGGCTGGATAGTCGAATGATTGAAAACGAAGCTTCGCTAAAAGGTTATATAAATGACAGGACCGATCGTTTGACGACAATCTTCATCAGTTTTGGAGCCGCACAGCTTGTAGCCATTGCTGGCATGTTTCTCGCGATATTTCTTCGCTTTTCGTAAATGCCCACACATATCGAACACATGACAACACTTACATTGGAGACAATCTTGGATGGCGAATTCAACAATCAGCCTGCGACTAAAGCAGACTTACGAAACTTGGGAATGCATTTCGAATCAAAGTTTGGAATGGTTGATGCTTGTTTTGCGCAAGTTGATGCTCGCTGCAGCTCCAATTTTCAGCTAGTGGCTGTGAACGTAATGGTGAGCAAGTAAGTCGCCACCAAAATCGTTCGACAAGTCACGCCACACCGTGTGTATGTGGTTCGTGCCACGCTGAGTGTTGTCATATTCAACGAACAATCGCGAACCCTGCACGCGGTAATAATGCGGCTCGCCCTTATCTATTCCGCCGGCCCACAAAAAAGACAAGTCTTGGATCTTGTCACCCGACAACTTTTCCCATTCCCGATCGGCTACATCATCTGACACCCGGTTGATGTACACCTTCAGCAGCTCACGCAAATCACTGTGCTGAGTGGCTGTCATTTCACGAGCTGAAAGTCCCTTAGGTACCTGGGAAAACGACACCAGTTGTAAGTGCTCTTCGGTAATAGCCAGCTCGGCATCTGCTTTGTTTTGAATGGCCTGAATGGCATCGCCCAAAGCGCCATCAAACTGCTTTCGCCACACCATTGTCAAAGGCAACGCGGTATCGCCCTCGGCCAAAACGCTTCTGTTCGCACCAACCAAGTCGGTTGGCGGAATTGCACTCACCGTGGCAACACTGCGCTGATCAACAGACAACGAATGAATGAATTCGCGAGCCAAATCTTCAGCTGCAGCAAGTGGTCGCAGCAAATGCGGCCCAAGCAACATGGAATTTGCCGGGTCTGCGCCAAAGAAACATGGCGTTGACGACACCACCACACCGTCATGCAACGTGAAGTTCAACGAGACGTGATGGCCGCCAAACCGCCAGCCCCACGTATCCGTTTCCGATGGCGTTCCAAAAATGGACACCCAATACAACAGCGGGTCTCTTCCGCGTTCGCGTTCGAACCCAGCAACAAAACCCTCTAGCCGATCGAGCACATTTTCTAATCCCATGATGGTTGTCGTCGTGACATATCCACCCTCCGACAACGCTGATGCAAGCAGTTGATGTACGAGTCGATGTTGAGTGGAAGACATATTCGCCAGCGGCAAACCACCATGATCGGTCGGCGTATAGAACCACTTCACGCGCTCTTGCGCATTAGCGAAATTGAGGAATCCTGAAGCACGCTGCGTGGCGTCAAAACTGGAAAGCAGGCGCTGTGCTGATTCGATCATGTGTCGTGACATTGCGTACCCCTACTCGCCAGGTTTGTGCAGACCGAAAATGACTTCGGGATCACGAGGGTCCCACGTATTTAAGAACTGCGACTTCGCACCAACCCTACGTGTTCGATCGAGCAGGTTCTTGGCAAGTGCAAGCTGCGAGCGTTGAAACACCTCAAGCGCTTCCGGAACAGAATCGTATTTTTCTAATGCTTCGGCAAGCGCCCATCCATCGGCTGCGGCTTTAGCAGTACCAGCAGCAGCATGAGGACGAGCAACGATTGCTCCGTCGCCAATGAGGCACACACGTCCGAATGCCATTTGATCAATGTCAATGTCGTACACCACTTGAATGAATGGCTCCGCTGTTTTCAATACCAAATCGCTCAACAGTTTTGGCAAATTTGCAACAGCCATTGCCTTCATGCTGGCAACGTTGCTTTCACTTACATAGCCAGGCGGAATGGACACGTCGCGAAGCGATCCATTTTTATCAGTCATCAACGTATTGAATTCTTCACCCACCGCATAGTTGCAGTACCACACGAAGTTAATAAGGCGATTTCCCGGAGTTACTCGCCCATCGTGATCGGGAATTGGATACACCAAAATGTGCGAATGCGGATACACGAAATAGGTAATCGCACTTCCCAAGCGCTCTACTGTTTCGTTAGACAGCTGCGACTCCGGCACCATTCCACGCCACGCGACATAGCCCGAATACTCAGACTTGCAAGACGGAATCAACTTGCTTCGCGCCGATGAACCAATGCCATCAGCGGCAACAAGCAGATCAGATGTGACTTTGCGACCGTCCTTGAAGTTCACGGTTACCGAATCTGGAGTTTGGCTGAAGTCCACCATTTCAGAGCCGAGGTGATACTCCTGCATTCCAAAATGATCCAAGGTTGACGCATATACGGTGTTCCATGAACTGAACAAGTAGTTGTGTGCTGCTTCGTACGTAACGTTGCTGTCTGCATCGAGATACACGATCTTGCTAGTGGCAACTGAAATTTTTGTTAAGTCCACTCCAGCACGGGACTGCAGGTAGCGATACGTCGCTGGCAAAAACCCAATTCCTGCACCGCGTTGTTCCAGCCGAACCGCAGAGCGTTCGTATACCGACACCTCATAGCCAAGGTCGCGCAATAAGCAGGCAGCGGTTAACCCGCCTAACGACCCTCCGACTATGGAAACTTTCATTCAGCAGAGCCTAAATGACCTACCCCAGCGCGCCTGCTACCGTCTCCATAAGTAGAAAGACCATAACTATTCGGGGGGAAACATGGGAATCAAAGTCGCAAAATTTCGTGACGTAGCAAATGGCCTGCAGCCGGGACAGTTTGCAATTGGAGATCGCACAACGGTGAACTCCATTGCAGATGTAGATCCAAAATACAAAATGTTGATGGACAAGCCATTCGCATGCGTGATGGCAGTTATGGGTTCAGACGGACGTCCAAACCTGACACCAATGTGGTTTGACTACGAAGGTGACAAAGTGTTGGTGAACGTAGCTTCGCAGCGCACCAAGACCAAGTGGATTCGCAAGACTCCAAAAATCACCATCATCATTGTGAACCCAGAGAACATGTACCACTGGATGAGCATGAAGGTCAGCGTTGAACGCGAAATCTTGGAAGACGATCCAAAAGAAGGCGCGTGGGTAACTTCGCAACTCAACCGCATTTGGCAGAAATACATTGGCCAAGGCGACGAGTACGGCCTACGTGACCCATCGATCAACGAGCGTCGCGTGCTCTTCGTGTGCAAGGTTGACAGCATTGCAACCTTTGGAGAACCAGGCTGATCGTTAACGTTTTTTAACGTCTACCAGTTGGCGAAAGTTTGCTCGAGAATGCTGGCGGTTTCTTGATCGTGAATGGTCTTTGATCCTGTTGCCGGACTACCCGACTCCACACGTGAAACGTGGCGCCAGTCGTAGCCTTCGTTTTTAATTGGCCACACGATGGCATCAACAAATCGCCACGCGCCCATGTTCTCTGGCTCTTCTTGCACCCACACCACTTGCTTCGCATTCGGATAACTAGACAGAATTTGGCGCAACTGCACGATTGGGAATGGATATAACTGCTCCACTCGAACTACTGCAACATTTGCACCCAACTTGTTGCGTTCGGTCATCACGTCCCATGCCACTTTGCCTGTGCACAGCACAATTCGAGTCACCTTCGACTTGTCAGTAACTGTTGGGTCGTCCAGTATTTCTTCAAAGCTGCCTTTTGTTAGGTCGGCAATTGGTGAGCGACTTTCCTTCATACGCAGAGGCTGCTTCGGCGTCATGACTACAAGTGGCTTACGGAAATCCCGGCGTACTTGACGACGCAACATGTGGAAATACTGTGCTGCCGTTGTTGGGTAACACACTTGAATGTTGTCTTCGGCGCACAACTGCAAAAAGCGCTCCAAGCGAGCAGAGGAATGCTCTGGGCCTTGGCCTTCATAACCGTGTGGCAACAACATGACTACACCGTTTTGCTGGCCCCACTTATCTTCGGCAGCCACTAAATATTGGTCAATGACAATTTGGGCACCGTTGACGAAGTCGCCGAACTGGGCTTCCCACATAACCAAAGCTTTGCTGTTGGAATGTGCGTATCCGTACTCGAATCCGAGTGCTGCGTATTCAGACAACAGCGAGTCGTACACCCAAAACCGAGCCTTCGCATTTGGCAGTGTATTAAGCGGAACCCAACGACGTTCGTTGTTGTAATCAACAAGAGTTGAGTGGCGCTGACTGAATGTTCCGCGACGAGCGTCTTCACCCATTAAACGAACTGGTGTGCCTTCAACAACGAGTGAACCGAACGCCAATGCTTCGGCAGTTGCCCAGTCCACATCTTGTTGAGTTGCGTAAGTTTGTGCGCGAAGTTCGAACTGCTTCACCAACTTCGGATGAGGAGCAAAGCCCTCCGGGTATTCGGTGAGGTGATTGAAAATGCCATCCAAGATTGCGCGATCGACCCCTGTTGGCACATGCGGCACAACGCCAATTGGTTTTGGCGGAGGCGGAACCTTAATTGGCTCTGGCTTACCTGCACGAGCAATATCAAGTGCACCTTGCAACTTGCTCTGATAATCGGCAAGAGATTGCTCGGCTTCTTCAAGCGTGATGTCACCGCGCTTCACCAACGTTTCTACATACAACTTGCGAACGCTTCGGCGTTCCGCAATTGCCTTGTACATCAGCGGCTGGGTGTAACTCGGATCGTCGCCTTCGTTGTGACCATGGCGGCGATAGCAAATGAGATCGATAACGACGTCTTTATGGAACTTCTGGCGGTAGTCAAATGCCAAACGTGCTACACGCACGCACGCTTCTGGGTCGTCAGCGTTCACGTGGAAAATTGGCGCTTGCACGGTTTTTGCAACATCGCTTGGGTACTTTGATGAACGCGCATACTGCGGCGATGTGGTAAAGCCAATCTGGTTGTTGATAATGACGTGAATGGTTCCGCCAATTCGATATCCACTGGTGTCACTCATAGCGAACCCCTCAGCAACAACGCCCTGACCAGCAAATGCAGCGTCGCCGTGCATCATGATTGGCAACACGCTGTAGGACAATGGCGGATCGATTGCATCTTGTGCTGCTCGAGTCATACCGAAAATGATTGGTCCCACTGTTTCAAGGTGGCTTGGGTTTGCCGAAAGCTCGATAGGCAACTGTGCCCCAGCAGGTGAAACAAATGTGCCTACTGCGCCAAGGTGGTATTTCACATCTCCCGAACCTTGAACGGAAGTTGGATCTATGTAATCCTCAAACTCTTCAAAAATGTCTTGCAGGTTTTTCCCCATGATGTTGGCCAAAACGTTGAGACGACCGCGATGCATTGATCCCAACACTGCCGAGTCCATCTTGCTGTCAGCGGCTGCGCTCAAGATGGTGTCAAGCATTGGAATTGCAGACTCAGCCCCTTCAAGTCCAAATCGTTTTGTTCCCACATACTTCGTTGCCAAAAACTTCTCAAAAGCTTCAGCATCATTGAGCCGTTCAAGCACACGACGCTTATCGACCTTGAAATTAAACACTCCGTGGCCTTCAACGCGTTCTTGAATCCAGCGCTGTTCATCGGTGGAGTGAATGTGCATGTACTCAATGCCGATGGTTCGGCAATACGCGTCACGCAATACACCGAGCAAGTCGCCAAGTGTTGACTTGCGAACTCCGCCTACGCCGCCAGTAAGAAACTGACGATCCAAGTCCCAAATGGTGAGACCATATGTTGCCGGGTCGAGTTCCTTTGGCATCTGTGGTTCTTGCCAACGAAGTGGATCGAGGTCGGCAATGAGGTGACCACGCACGCGGTGCACGCGAATAAGTGTTGCCACCTGCATTTGCTTGTGGAGCATTTCGTCTTCGGAATCGAGCAAGTTGCTGTCTTGATTCCACTGCACAGCTTCATACGGAACACCAAGACTGCGGAATAGATCGTGATAAAAGTTGTGCTGACCAATAAGCAGTTCATGCACATGCTTCAAGAACATGCCACTTTCGGCACCCTGAATGATTCGATGGTCATAGGTGCTGGTGATGGTGACCACCTTCGATACACCAAGACGAGTTAACGAACGTTCGTCGCTGCCTTGAAACTCTGCCGGATAGTCAATACTGCCAACGCCAACGATGACGCCTTGTCCTGGCATCAAGCGCGGAACCGACTGCACGGTGCCAATGGTGCCTGGGTTCGTGAGGCTCACGTTTGCACCTTGGAAGTCTTCAACCGTCAACTTGTTTGCGCGCACCTTGCGAATGATTTCGTCGTATGCAAGCAAGAAGCCTGCGAAATCGAGTGCATCAGCATTACGTAGAACTGGAACAACGAGCGAACGCTGGCCATTACCTTTGTCAACGTCAACCGCAAGACCAATATTCACGTTGTTGTGCTTTTGAATTTGTGGCTTGCCATCAGTATCGGCCACATAACCGTTCTTCATATTTGGAACGGTGTCGGCAATAGCGCGCACAACTGCGTAACCAATAATGTGCGTGAAACTAATTTTTGGCTGGCCCGTGCGAGAGCGATAGTTGTTCATGACCTTGCGGTTCACTTCCAACAACTTGGCTGGCACATTGCGGAAACTGGTTGCAGTAGGAACCGTGAGGCTCTTTTCCATGTTGGACGCAATTGCTGCCGAGACTCCGCGCAACGGTTCTGGTTCACCGTCGGGAATGATCTCAGACGTCGCAATCTTTGGTGCTGGTGGCTCTACACCTGGTGAGGTAACAAGAGGCTGTGGTTTCGCGGCTTCCTCGCGCAGTTCTGGCGGCAGAACAGGGCGAATGATTTCGGCTGTGCTGTCCACTTTGGGAGTTCCAGCAGGCTTGAAGTCGCTAAAGAACTCTTTCCAGGTATCGCCGACCGAGTTTGGGTCTTCGCGAAAACGCTCGTACATCTCTTCGACGAGCCATGAATTGGCACCAAATTCCTCGGGCTTTGACCGATCAAGCATCGCCTTCATCGTACTCTGTGTCTTTCGACCACAACCGTCGGTGCTGTGAAAAAGCCCCATAACATAAGGGCATGATTCGTTTTGCCAAAAATTCACTTGCCGTAGTTGCTGTTGCTGTTGCTCTTTCTGCTTGCAGCAGCTCTACCGCTACCCCGGAAACTCTTCCTGCCACAGTTGACCTCGAAGTGCGAGCAGTGTCGGGTTTGAGGTTTGACAAGTCTGCTTACGACGCAACTGCAGGCGACATTGAAATTGGCTACGTTAATGAAGACACAATCACACACACACTTGTGGTTATTGAAGGTGACACCAAAGTGGGAACTCTTGAACTGCAAGTAAACAAGCGTGGCGACACCGACTTCGGTTCAATCAACTTGCCTGCAGGAAATTATGTGCTGCTGTGCACGGTGCCTGGACACCAAAACATGAAAGCCGATCTCACCATTAAGTGAGACCGGCTTTCACAAGAAACCGTTAACGAGTTTCGAAAACTAGCCGAGCATCACCTCGGAAAGAATCCACAACACCAGCCACAAAATTCCGCTAGTGATGAGTGCGTTCTTGTGGCTCTCGTATATCCACAACATTTTGTTGCCGGCTTTGATGCCACCGAAGATTCCCAATGCATTCAATTGGAACAGGGCAACAATTGCGCATGAGATCATGAGGAACGTTGATGAATTTGATGAGGTCGCTTCAGCAAATACTGAACCGTTGTAGAAGTGAGCAGCACCCACCATGAAGAACAACATGCTCACCGAGAAGATCATATTCTGGCGTGATGCGAGCAATGCCTTGCGCCCAGCAGTTGGTGCATCGGCGTTTGCTTCGCCGCCCGCCAACACGTTCGCTGCGTTAGCAAGTACAACCTTCTGGTTTTTCCAGATGATCATCCAGACGTTTGCTGCCATCAAAATTCCCAGAACCATTCCGAGCGAAATTGCCGCGTCGTGGCCGTTGTCTACACCGTTCATGAAGTCTTTCCAGTAGTCAGGTTGACCAGTAATCAAGATTCCGGTTGCAAGTGTTGCAATTGCTGCCCAACGGAACCACCACAAGGCACGACGTGCAATCTTGTCGATCGTGATGTTGCGGGCCTTGCCTTCATCGCCATAAGCAGCGAGTCCTGGCACTTGCACCAAGTTGAAGTAGTACAGCAGGCCTATCCAGGCAATACCCACAAGAATGTGGAGCCAGCGGAAGCCGAAGTTGAAAATGTAATCCTGTGAGAGCAGTTCCATGAATGTGATCCCCTTTTGGTATCGGTACAGCGTTGAATAGATAATCCCCCGCTTGGCTTCAAAACTAGCACTGCCCTTCTCTGGGCTGTGGCTACTAGTTTGTAGGCGTTATGGCTGCTGAATTCATATATACGTGTTACAAACTTGCCCGCTTCTACCCACCCGACCGCACGGTGCTGGAAGACATTTCACTGTCGTTCTACCCGGGAGCAAAGATCGGCGTTATCGGTTCGAACGGCAGCGGTAAGTCCAGCCTGTTGCGCATTATGGCTGGCGTTGACGATGGCTACACGGGCGAAGCGCGCCTCACGCCGGGGTTCACGGTTGGAATGCTTGAGCAGGAACCAATTCTTGACCCAAACAAAGATGTGCTCGGCAACGTAATGGATGGCGTTGCACCAATTCGCGATTTGCTCACGCGATACGAAGAAGTAACTGCAATGTGGGGCGACCCCGATGCAGACTTTGACAAAGTTGGCGCACTGCAAGCCGACCTTGAAGCAAAAATTCAGGCAGCCGATGCGTGGAGTTTGGAGCGCAACGTAGAAATTGCGATGGATGCTTTGCGTTGCCCACCAAACGATGCTGACGTAACAAAGCTTTCTGGTGGTGAGCGTCGCCGTGTTGCGCTGTGTCGTTTGTTGCTTAGCCGTCCCGACCTGTTGTTGCTAGACGAACCAACTAACCACTTAGACGCAGAGAGCGTTGACTGGTTGGAGCGTTTCTTGCAGGAATACCCCGGAACTGTTGTGGCAATTACCCACGACCGTTACTTCTTAGACAACGTGGCGAAATGGATTCTTGAACTTGATCGCGGTCGCGGCATTCCGTTCTCGGGCAACTACACCAGTTGGTTGGAACAGAAACAAGAACGTCTAGGTAAAGAAGAAAAGGCAAACGATGCACGCAAGCGCACGTTGCAACGCGAACTTGAATGGGTGCGCATGGCGCCGAAGGCTCGACAGTCGAAGGGTAAAGCACGTCTTGCTGCATACGAAAAGTTGCATGCAGAAGCACAATCGGCAGACAACGGCGCGGACAAGTTGGAAATTGCAATTCCTGCAGGCCCGCGTCTTGGTGACACCGTTATTGAAGTGAAGAACTTAGTGAAAGGCTTCGGCGACAGAATGCTGATTGAAGACCTCACGTTCTCGCTTCCACCTGCAGGCATCGTTGGCATTATCGGACCAAACGGTGCTGGTAAAACCACGTTGTTCCGCATGCTCACCGGTCAAGAGGCTCCTAACTCGGGAACCATCACCGTTGGTGACACCGTGCAATTGAGTTACGTGGACCAAAACCGAGACACGCTCGATGCCAATGCTTCGGTATATGAAGAAATCACCGGCGGTGCAGAAACGCTCAAGATTGGTGGTCGTGAAATTCATGGCCGTGCATACGTGTCGAGTTTCAACTTCAAAGGCAGCGATCAACAAAAGCGCGTTGGAGAGCTCTCGGGTGGTGAGCGAAACCGCGTGCACTTGGCCAAGTTGCTGAAGCACGCAGGAAACGTGTTGCTGTTGGACGAACCAACTAACGACCTCGACGTTGACACATTGCGCGCGTTGGAAACCGGCCTCGAATCATTCCCTGGTTGTGTGGTGGTTATTTCGCACGACCGCTGGTTCCTTGACCGCATTGCCACACACGTGTTGGCATTTGAAGGCGACAGCCAAGTTCGTTGGTATGAAGGCAACTTCAGCGATTACGAAGCATGGCGTAAGAAGGAACTGGGCGTTGCCGCAGACCAGCCACGTCGTATTAAGTACAAGCCACTGGCCCGCTAAGGAATTGGTATGAACACCGCTCTTCGAGTTATTCGCATTTTGTGTGTGATTGTGTTCGTAAGTGGCATTGCCGGACTCATTATTTCTTCCATCGCTGGAAACAATGTTGGCGTGGTGACCACCATCGGTTTAATCACCTCGCTAGCCGCCGTGGTGTTGCTAACCGCTTCAACTGTTGCCAACCGACAACGCATTGATGCTTTCAACGACGCACTTGCCGAGCAAGTTGAAGGCCAAATTGGTGCACTTGTTTCGAGTGGGGCAAAGGAAGACACCGTTCGCAAGTTGGTGCGTGATGCAATCAACCTTGGACGTAGCGCTTCGTGAAATTAACCGACGGCGAACTGGCACATTTCCTTGCCGAAGAAACCGGCAAACGGTTGATGGCAGTTCGTGAACGCTTGTACAACGAAGGCGCGTCAATGTGGTACACGAAAGATGTTGGTGATGCCGCAGCGCAACGCTTTATCGATGAAACCCTTGCTGAGCATCGTCCGAATGACGCCGTGTTGTCGGAAGAAGCAGCAGATGACTCCAATCGTTTAACCGCAGAGCGCGTGTGGATAATTGACCCACTTGATGGCACGCAGGAGTACAGCGAGTTTGATCGCGCTGACTGGGCCGTGCACATTGCGTTGTGGGAACGCAAAGACACCGATGGCAAACCTTCGGACGAAGGAAGCATTACGCAAGCAGCAGTTGCATTGCCTGCGTACAACATGACGCTAAGCACGCATCAGTTGCCAAAGACTCCCGAACGACATGACGGGAAACCACGTTTGGTGGTATCGCGAACCCGCGCAACGCGCGAAGCCGTGATTGTTGCCGAGGCTCTTGACTGCGAAGTTGCCCGGCTTGGCTCGGCTGGTGCAAAAACCATGGCTGTTGTGCTGGGCGAAGTAGACATTTACGTGCATGCAGGGGGCATGTACCAATGGGACTCGGCAGCCCCAATTGCGGTTGCCTCAGCCGCTGGATTGTTCACCAGCCGTATTGACGGCACTCCGCTTGTCTACAACAGGCGTGACGCGTGGCTCCCCGACCTGGTGGTTTGTCAACAACATCTCGCACAACAAGTCATTGATGCCCTTCGTGCGGGCAGACTTGGTGCGTGACATCCCCCGTTAGTTCAAGACCATCTGATTGCGCATGGGGCGCATTTGACGACGTTGCACCTTGGGTGCTCGACCCAAACAACATTTCTTGGGAAAAACAAGCCATTGAGTTGCGCGTGTCTGCGCAACGCGAAGTTCCCGTTTTAACCACACCAACGCGCGTACCCCCAGTTGCACGTTTGGTGGTTGTGGTGTGGGTACTGAGCAAAGCCTTAGTGCCATGGTTTGTAAAAAAGAAGTTGCGACCATTTGCAACGCCCGAAGATTCACGCGCATACATTTCGCTGCGCATGCGCAAGGCAGTTGAACGCCTTGGCTCCACTTACATCAAGCTTGGACAAATCATTTCGAGCGGCGAAGGATTGTTCCCTGCCGAACTCGTGAATGAATTCAAGTTGTGCCGCGACCAAGTTCCGGCCATTCCATTTGAGTCGGTGAAGAAGACCATTGAAAACGAACTGGGCAAACCACTGACCGAAGTGTTTTCGTACATTGACACCACTGCACTCGCTGCCGCATCAATTGCACAGGTACACCTTGCAACATTGATTACTGGCGAAGAAGTTGTAGTGAAGGTTCAGCGCCCAACAGTTTCAAAGATGGTGCGCAAGGACTTGCGAGTAATGGCATGGCTTGCACCACACCTTGTTGGTCGCATCAAAGTGAGTGCGCTTGCTAACCCACCAGCACTTGTTGAACTGTTTGCAGAAACCATTGTTGAAGAACTGGACTTTCGCATTGAGGCTTCCAACATGCTGGACGTTGCCAAGATGCTGAGCGAGTTGAACCAAGACCGCTACATCATTCCTCGTCCACACCCAACGCTTGCAACACAACGCGTGTTGGTAATGCAGCGACTGAGCGGTTTCAAGTTTGACGATGTTGTGGGCATGAAAGATGCCGGCATCGATACACATGCTGTTATTCGCACAGGCATGATCGCATTCATGGAAGGCGCAATGATTTACGGCGTGTTCCACGGCGACTTGCACGGCGGAAACTTGTTTGTCATGCCCGACGGCCGCACTGCTCTGCTTGACTTTGGCATCGTTGGTCGCCTTACCGGCGCGCGACGTATGGCGTTCTTGCGCTTGATGCTGAATGCCACGACAAACAATGTGGTTGGCCAAGTTGAAGCGTTACGCGACCTTGGCGCACTGCCAATGGATACCGACATTCATGCAGTAATTAAAGACTTGAACTTGGGCGATGCAGCAATTGACCCAACCACTCTGTCGGGTGAAGAACTGGTGAAGGAAGTGCAGCGCATCGTGAAAGCACTAATGGGTTACGGCGCACGCATGCCAAAGGAATTGATGTTGTACGTAAAGAACATGGTGTTCTTAGATGGCGCGATTGCCCGCCTTGCACCAGAGCTCGACATTTTGGCTGAGATTGCTTCTATTTCCATGCTGTTTGCCGAGCGCCATGGCGAGCGCCTTGGACGTGAACTTGGTGTGGATCACACCGCAATTGAGATCAACCTAGACAGCGTGAAAACTGGCGTTTTGGGTGTTGACGCCTCGGTGAACTCGCTGACATACCGTGACTTGCAAGCACGACGCGAATTGATTCAAAAGCGAATGCGGGATCACGTCGGTCGTTGATCTAGTTTCGTGTGCCGTGAGGGCACGTTCATGAGACTTGTTGTTGCGCGATGCAGCGTGGTGTACGAAGGTCGCCTTGACACGTCGTTGCCCGAAGCCACTCGCCTGTTGCTGGTGAAGGCTGACGGCAGTATTTCGATTCATGCCGACGGTGGTGCTTACAAACCCTTGAACTGGATGAACCCGCCAAACACCATTCGCGAACTAGATGACCGCTGGGTAGTCACCAACCCAAAAGGCGAAACGTTGACCATTCACTTGCACGAAGTGCATTCCGATTTCAGTCACGAACTTGGCGAAGACCCAGGCCTCACTAAAGATGGCGTCGAAGCTCACTTGCAGGTGTTGCTTGCCGAGTTGCCGGAAAGCATTGAGCCAGGCCTCACGTTGATTCGCCGTGAATACCCCA
>BJFW01000038.1:0-9476 GCA_014190095.1 Actinomycetes bacterium
TTTGGACCAATCATCCAGCCAACGCGCCAACCCGTCATTGCATACGTTTTTGCAACGCCGTTCACGATGATGCACTTGTCGGCAATTTCGGGAACAAGAGTCGGCATGCTCGAAAACTTGTGCTTGCCATAGGTGAGGTGTTCGTAAATTTCGTCAGTCACGACCCAAATGCCGTGCTGCACTGCCCATTTGCCAATGGCAATGGTTTCTTCAGGCGAATACACCGCACCACTTGGGTTATCTGGCGAAACGAACAGCAACACTTTTGTGCGTGGCGTGCGAGCTTTTTCCAGCTGTTCGACCGTCACTTTAAATTCGGTTTCTTCTGTGGTATCAACAACAACTGAAACACCACCAGCTAATGAAACTGCTTCTGGATATGTTGTCCAATACGGAGCGGGAACAATGACTTCGTCGCCCGGATCGCACAATGCTGCGAATGCAACGAACACGGCGTACTTGCCGCCGACTGTCACTAACACTTGCGACGCGTCTACCGAGAATCCACTGTCGCGTTTTGTCTTCACCGCAATTGCTTCACGCAATTCCGGCAACCCCGCTGCAGGCGTGTAGCGATGAAACTTTGGGTCGCGCGCTGCGCGCACTGCTGCTTCAACAATGCGTTCAGGAGTTGGAAAGTCTGGTTCACCAGCACCGAAACCAATGACGTTTTCACCTTTTGCCTTCAGCGCCTTGGCCTTTGCGTCAACGGCAAGAGTGGCCGATTCGGCGATGGCTGCAAGGCGTGCAGAAACACGGTTCTGGGGGTTTTGATGCGTGGTCACGCCTGCCATGCTTACACAGTGGAGTTGGCGGAAGCGAAAACAATCCTGGTTCTGGCATGAATGTCGATGACGTCTTAGACGCCGACTGGGAGGCCGTAGGAACGCTGCGCAACCCAGTTTTAGTGGTTGCTCTGCGCGGCTGGTTTGACGTGTGTGGCGTGGCTACAGGCGCTCTGGAGTGGGCAATTCAGGACCGTGCAGTAACCGTGGTGGCCTCTGTCGACCCCGACCCGTTTTTTGACTTCACCCAAGAACGCCCTGAAACATTTATTGACGAAGATGGCGAACGACTGATTCGCTGGCCCGAAAATGACTTCCTCATTGCGCGGTTCCCAGAAGGTTCTCGCGACTTAGTCATTCTGTCTGGCGTGGAGCCTCACCTACATTGGGGCGTGTTCGCCGACTGCATCGTGGAATGTGCAAAGCAACTTGGTTGCGAAGTGGTAGTCACCGTTGGCGCGGCCGCAGAAGGCGTGCCGCACACTCGCTCACCACAAGTGGTGGGCAGCAGCAGCAACCAATCACTCGCCCGCCGCCTTGGTTTATCGCGCCCGCAGTATCAAGGACCAACCGGTGTTGTTGGTGTGATTCAAGAGCGTCTCGACCGCGAAGGAATTGCGGGTGTTTCGTTGCGCGTAGGTGTTCCGCATTATCTAACCAATGCACAACATCCGAAATCCTCTGCTGCATTGTTGCGCCACCTGGAACACGTGCTGGGAATTCCTACAAGCCACGGTGAAATGTACGAAGAGATTCAGCGTTGGGAAGAACTACACGACGCTGCGGTTGAGGGTGACGATCAAACTGTCAGCTATCTGACAATGCTTGAAGACGAATACGACCGCCGCACGGAAGCAGAGCTTCCCTCAGCAGATGCACTCGCTGAGGAATTTGAACAGTTCTTGCGCGAACAGCAAGACGGCGACGAAGCGTAAAACAGATCCACAGGAGGTCTGATATATCTCTCAATTTATTTTGAGAGATATATACTGAGCGAATGGACGGCGTTCTAGACCGCGCAAGAATCTTTTCGGCTCTTGGTGACCCCCGAAGACTGGAGATTGTTGACGAACTGAGCATGTCGGATAGGACTCCTAACGAGCTCATTCAAAAGTTTGAGATTCCTTCGGCTCTTTTGGCGCATCATCTAGATGTTCTAGAAGGCGCTGGTCTGATACGACGCATCGCGTCGAGTGCAGACAAACGAAAACGATTTGTTCAAATCGTTCGCAGAAATCTGCCAATCATTCCGCAATTTGCCATTCCGAAATCGGTCATTTTTGTGTGCCGACAAAACTCGGCTCGCTCGCAACTAGCAGAAGCACTGTGGCGATTGCACATTGGTCCAAATGTTGCAAGCGCAGGAACCACGCCTGCACTCGATGTCCACCCACTGACACGAAAAATCGCAGCACTACACCAACTGGACGTTGACAATGCATCCCCTCGAAGGTTTGAACCGTCAGCAATTAAAGAACAAACAATTATCACTGTCTGCGATCAATCGTATGAAGAACTAAAGCCTCCATTTCGCCATTTCCATTGGTCAATTGCCGACCCAGCAGAGGCCAACACGCTTGATGCATTTGAGCAAACCATAAATGATCTAGGCGAGCGCTTGCGGTCGCTTGTAAACACATAACCAGTAAAGGAGAAGAGAATGAGCTTGATAGAGCCAATTGAGGAAAACGAAATAATTCAACATGCAGTAACACAACTTGCCCGGAAATACGCAGGCAAATTTGACGAATCAACGATTACACCAATTGTTCGTGAAGCCTACGGGAGTTTCGCAGATGCAAAAGTGCGAACATTCGTCGCGGTGTTCACAGCTCGCTATGCAGACGACCGCTTACGCGCATTGGCAAAAGTTGAAGGCCTAATTACCGATGCTCCACCTTCGGTCTTGTTTGTCTGCGTCCACAATGCGGGCCGTTCGCAAATGGCCGCTGGATGGTTGCGACATCTTTCAAAAGGAAAGATTGAGGTGTACTCAGGTGGATCTCTTCCAGGCAAGGATTTGAATGCAGCGGCTGTCGAAGCGATGCGTGAAGTTGGCATCGACATCGCAAACGAGTTCCCAAAGCCATTTGCTGTTGAAATTGTGCAAGCCGCTGATGTGGTCATCACCATGGGATGTGGTGACACCTGCCCGATTTTTCCTGGCAAACGCTACGAAGACTGGGCTTTAGAAGATCCTGCAGGTCTAGGCGTTGAGGCGGTTCGTCCAATTCGCGACGACATAAAGAGACGAGTTGAAGACTTGATTGCTGATCTATCCATCAGCCTCAACTAAATCCATAATCAAAAAAGCGAAATGCCCCGGTCGAAAGACCGGGGCATTTCTATGACCAAAGGTCTGTATGAATTACTTGCTATTAATTTTTGCTGCCTGCGCAAGTGCTGCAGTCTTGATTGCTCCTGCGAGGGGTGCATAACCAAGAGCATCAGCTGAAGCTGGGCCGTAATCGTTGATCATCCATGTCGCGAATTCAGCAACAAGTGCGTTCTTTGCACTCTTTGCTGTCTTTCCAAGCAAGTAGGTGACTGCAACGATTGGGTATGCAGTCTTGTTGTTGGCTTGCTTGTAGTCGAAGGTCACGAAACCTTGAGCGTCAATGGTGGATCCACCGATCATGGAAGCAGCGGCTGCTGCTGTTGGTGCGGTGTAGATGCCGCCAGCATTCTTAATGAGTGCTGACTGCATGCCCTTTGCTGCACGTGCGGAATCGGTAACGAATGAAACTTCGGTATATCCGATGGTTCCATTGTTGTCTGCAATGTAGTTCGACACGTTTGCTGAACCGCTTTGACCCTGGTAACGACTACCGAACGAAGCTACTTTTGCTGATCCACCAGGAATTGCTGTGGTGAATGAGTCGTTAGTTGTCCATGCTTCGTTGGCGTAGTTCTTCAAGAAGTTCGTGAAGTTGTTGGTGGTTCCCGATCCGTCTGAACGGTACACAACGGTGATGTCCTTGTCTGGCAATGTGACGTTCACGCGCTTGTACTTAGCAATGGTCTTGCCGTTGACTTTTACTTCGTAGGTTGACTTGTCGTTCAAGCCCTTTACGTTTACTGCCAACTCGCCTTTTGCACCAACGGTTGCTGTTCCAATTGCCTTCTTGGTACCTGAGTCAATAACTTCAACCTTCTTGCCCTTTACAGACTTGAGTGTTGACGGAATCAGCGACACGGTTACTTGTGCAGCGAATGGACCTACTGGCTGCCACTGTGCCTGAGCACCCTTCAAGTCACTCTTCTTCTGGCTGTTTGACCATGCTGGATTAGCGCGCATGTCAGCAGCAATGTTCGAGTCGTTCCACTTGGTGATCAAACCAGCGAAAATTCCGTTTACTGTTGCCGAGCTGAGTGAAAGAGTTGCGCCTTTAATTTCGTCGAGACGGTAGGCAACTGAAATTGCACCACCAACGTAAGGCACATACACCCAATCAAACGATGCAGCTTGTGCTGCTGTTACTGCGGAGTCTGAACCACCGAAATCGGTGAGGTTTGCTTTGAAGTCTGACTTACCCTTGGTTGAACCGCCACCTGGATTTGCGTAGGTGACGTTGTGGCCGGTCTTCGCATTGAAGTTCACTGTCGCGTTAGCGAGGAAGTTTTGTGGGAATGTTGCACCCGAACCACTTGCGCTTTCTGCAAGTGCTACCGATGAAGTTGCAAGTGATGCAACGACTGAAACGCCGATTGCTGCAACAACTTTACGAATATTTCGCATGTGTGTTTGATCCTTTGTTTGGGTCTTCTGACAAACCAGACCGTACAAAGTTGGGCTTACAACCAGATATCAACCGGGTTGACCATCGCCTAACACTAAGTGAATTGTTGGTAAACGATCAGCCGAACTTGCCCTGCACGTAATCGGCAGTGCGTGAGTCGTTAGGAGTCGTAAACATTTTTCGAGTTTTATCTGCCTCGACCAAATAGCCAGGGCCGCCATCCGTTAGGAAAAACGCGCAGTAATCGCTGACGCGGCTTGCCTGCTGCATGTTGTGAGTCACAATGACCACGGTGATTTTCTCGGCCAGTTCCTTGATGGTTTCTTCAATGCGAAGCGTGCTGCCTGGGTCAAGGGCCGAACATGGCTCGTCCATCAACAGAACTTCTGGCTCAACGGCAAGTGAACGGGCGATGCACAAACGCTGCTGTTGGCCACCAGAAAGTGAACCACCGCTTGCATCTAAACGATCCTTTACTTCCTTCCACAAACCCGCACGGGTAAGGCACTTTTCCATCAATGCTTCTTCGTCATCCACTTTGATGTGCGCGAGCCTAAGGCCCGACAAAACGTTTTCGCGAATCGTCATGGCTGGAAATGGGTTTGGCTTTTGAAACACCATTCCAATTTTCAAACGCATTGCGGCTGGGTCTACTTCGCGAGCATAAATATCTTGTCCATGAAGACGCACTTCACCAGCCATTGCTGCACTTGGAATGAACTCGTGCATGCGGTTAAGCAGTCGAAGATACGTTGACTTTCCACAACCCGATGGCCCAATCAGACCAGTCACGCTGCGCGCAGGGAACTGCAACGAAACTCCAGCAAGTGCATGATGATTTCCAAACCATGCATGAGCATCGCGGGTTTCTAAACCAGCAAACTCGGTTTCAAGTACTGCTGTATTTGATGTTGTTTCAGTCATTGGAGTTCCCTTTTGTTCACTACGTACAGAGATATCTACATTTTCCATGGTTAACGCTTATCCTTACCTGCCACATATCGAGCCAACGAGAACAAGCCGAGTACCACTATCAAGAGTATGAGTGCACCTGTCCACGCACGATTGATGGAATTTTCGGTTCCAATCTGCAACATGCCAAAGATGTACATCGGAAGCGAACCGATAGGTCCACTTACCGGATTGAAGACGAATGAAGTATTCGACAGCGCAGTTGCCAACAATGGTGCAGTCTCACCAATTACCCGCGCCACACCCAACAAGCCTGCAGTAATCAAACCACTGCGCACAGTTGGCAATACAACGATGAGGGTGCTTCGCCACTGCCTCGCACCAAGGGCGTAACCGGCGGAACGCAAGTCATCGGGAACCAGCTTCAATACTTCTTCTGAGGTTCGAGCAACGGTTGGAAGCATCAAAATGCCGAGCGCAAGAGCACCAGCAAGTGCGCTAAAGGTTCCTGTTGCATCAACAAACGTTGTGTAGATAAAAAGTCCAGCAACAATGGATGGAACACCACTCATCGATTGAATGACTATTCGAACTACACCACTGAATCGTCCGCGAACTTCGGTGATATAAATACCACTCAGAATTCCCAATGGAAGTGTGATCACTGTTGCAATAAGTACCATGAGCAACGAGCCCACGATTGCGTGCGCCGCACCACCCATGTCGAGGAAGTCATCTGGTGTGGTTGTTCGCATATCGGAAACAATGAAATTAGGACGCAGTCCCTTAACTCCCTTAAACAACACGCTGACAAAAATAGAGATCCAAGGAGCAAATGCGATCACTGATGCAGCGGCAATGAGCAAACGTGCGCGAGAGTCTTTGCGCTCTTTAACGCTTAAGCGACGGTTACGAACAAGGGTAAAAGCTGCAGCAAGAGCAAGCAGCACAACCGCCCAGCCATCTGGACCAGCAAACCCTGTGAAGAGCACAACGACATAGGCGATCAATGCGCCGAGCAGCAATGTCAGACTGTTGTTCCTACGAACGATCTTTTCTTTTTCCCACGGACGCGTTGGCGTTGCTTGCATGCTCATGCTGGAGCGCCCTTAGTTGACCTGGTAACAATTGATGAAGCAATCATGTTGACAGTGAGCGTGAGCATGAAGAGCACGAAGCCGGCTGCCACTAGAGCTTTAATTTCATCGGGCGTTGCTTCACCAAACTTTGTTGCAATCAGAGAAGCAACGTTGCCACCCTCTGACTCCAGGACCTTAAATGTGTAACGGAAGTTGATGTTGAGCAACAAATACACGGCAATGGTTTCACCAAGTGCGCGACCAAGCCCAAGCATGGCACCACCAACTACACCGCTCTTTCCGAACGGAATAACCACGGTACGAATTGCTCCCCACTTCGTGCCGCCCAGTGCGTAACACGTATCAACAAGTTCTCTCGGCGTACGTGAATACACTTCGCGCGCCACTGACGTGGTAATCGGTACAACCAACGATGCAAGCACGCATCCGGCAACGAATGGGCTGCGACCAAAGTTGTCGGAAATAGTGTTAAACAACGGGAACCAGCCAAGTCGGTCGGATAAAAAGTACGCCCAGCGCTCTCCAAAACTGGTGAAGACCTGCACACCCCACAAACCGAAAATGAGCGATGGAATTGCAGCAGCGAGATCGAGCAATGTGACTAGAACTCTGCGAACTTTTTGCGGAGCGTAAAACTCCAAGTACAACGCGCCAGCCATCGACATTGGCACAGCGAACAACATCGCGATGAGCGAAACGATTGCCGTTCCAACAATCATCGGCCCAATAGAGAAGTCATTCGGAATTACCCCGTCTTCGCTACCCGCTACCCAATTTGAACCCGTGAGAAACTTGAATCCCGAAGAGCTGAATACTTCAATTCCACGCAAAAGCAAAAACACACCGATCAAACCAAGCAAGATCAACGAAGTCAGCGCACCCGCACTAACGATGCCGCGAAACACTTTGTCGCCACGACTATGCACAACATGCATTTCACGCTTGATTGGCGGGGCGATTGACACGCCCGAAGTCTGTCAGTGAAGGGTTATTTGGAGGTGATGTTTAGGTGAACGACAGGTAAACAGTTACGCCGAAAGCGCTGCGGCAAATGCTTCAGGCTCGGGTGTTTCAACCCCGATGATCGCTGGCTTGCCCGAAGTTGTCACCACCAGCACCTGTTTGGCCCGATAAACCGACATGAAGGCGCGACTTCCCTGGGGCAGCCCTACCTTTTTGCTCACCGAAAACGTGCCTGCACAAACCACCCCAGGCAGATAGCTACCCCACAACCGCAGCCTTAACAGGCGAATGGTGGCCTTGCGATCGAACACCTTGGCCGAAGTAATGGTTGACCGACTGACCACCAGCTTGCGCTTGAGCGCCCACAATGCATCTATGCCCGTGAGCGTGATGATCAGTTCGTCGTGAGTGACTTGAGTGGTAACTGCCATAGCGGCAACAATTTTACTTCGCTGCTGCGAAACCGGCTTCCAAGTCGGCAAGGATGTCGTCGATGGTCTCGAGACCAACCGACAAACGCACGAGACCTGGGAACACACCAGTTGACTTCTGCTCTTCTGGTGTGAGCTGGCTGTGAGTAGTTGACGCTGGGTGAATGACCAAGCTGCGCACATCGCCAATGTTGGCAACGTGGCTGTGCAACTTGAGGCCAGCAACAAACTTCTGACCTGCTTCAACGCCGCCCTTGATGTTGAATGCGAGCACTGAACCGAAGCCCTTGCCGTTGCCGTACTTCACTGCACGGTCGTGCCACTTGCTGGTCTTGAGTCCTGCATAGAACACTTCTTCAACTTGTGGATGTTTGGCCAAGAACTCACCAACTTTTTGTGCGTTTGCCCAGTGGCGCTCCATGCGCAACGACAATGTTTCAAGACCTTGCAAGAAGTTGAATGCATTGTCTGGGGTTGTTGCCATTCCCAAGTCGCGCAACATTTGCACGCGAGCCTTGATGATGTACGAACCTGCACCAAGTGCTGGCCAATACGCAAGGCCGTGGTACGACGGATCGGGTTCGGTGAAGTTCGGGAACTTGTCGTTTTGACTGAAGTCGAATGAACCACCGTCAATGATTGCTCCACCGATTGATGTTCCGTGTCCGCCAATGAACTTGGTGAGTGAATGCACGACGATGTCTGCACCCCACTCAAGTGGACGAATGAGATACGGAGTTGGAACCGTGTTGTCAACAATGAGTGGCACGCCAACTTCGTGTGCAACTTTGCCAATGCCTTCAATGTCGAGCACGTTGTTACGTGGGTTAGCTAACACTTCGCCGTAGAACGCTTTGGTGTTTGGGCGTGCTGCTGCTTTCCACTGTTCCAAATTGTCTGGGTCGTCAACGAAGGTGACTTCAATTCCCATCTTTGGCAATGTGTAGTGGAACAAGTTGTATGTTCCGCCATACAAGCTTGGTGACGCAACAATGTGTGAACCAGCTTCAGCAAGCGTGAGGATTGCAAGAAGTTCTGCTGATTGTCCACTCGATACCGCGAGCGCACCAGGTAAACCAACTGCAGTTGCGGTTCCGCCTTCAAGTGAGGACAAACGTGCTTCAAGAACACCCTGAGTTGGGTTCATGATGCGCGTGTAGATGTTCCCAATTTCGGCAAGTGCAAACAGGTTCTGCGCGTGTTGCGCATCGCGGAACACATAACTCGTGGTGCGATACACAGGAACTGCACGAGCACCCGTTGCTGGATCTGGCTCTTGGCCGGCGTGAATCTGACGTGTTTCAAAGCCCAAGTTATTTGTCATGCCGAAGCACGCTAAAGGCTAATTCCCGACTAAACAACTCGGGATTTAGAACCGTTGTTTTACTTGGGTTTTATGAGGTTTAGTGGCGATCAGCCGCCTGAAATTTCGCTGACCTTCTGCTTACCCTTCGAGATCCAAGGCATCATCGAACGCAGCTGTGCACCAACTTTTTCGATTGGGTGGCTGCGTCCAGCGTTCTGCAATTCGCTGAAGCGCTTGCG
>BJFW01000038.1:10221-14274 GCA_014190095.1 Actinomycetes bacterium
CCGTCGCGCAAACCAACCACAACATCGACTCCTGAATCCTTCAGGTTGAGTGCGTGTGCGTGACCTTGTGAGCCATAACCAATAATTGCAACCTTCTTCGAACGAACGAGTGCTGGATCAGCATCTTTCTCGTAATAAATGTTTGCTGCCATGGTCTTGCCTTTCCCTTATGTTCGTGAACTTATGTGTAAAACGGATTAATTCTTTGCGGCGCGGTCAAGCTTTGAAAGCGCCACGCGGCCAGTTCGTTGCGATTCGATGATTCCATATTGTCGCAGCAAATCTGAAAAATCGTCCAACTTTTCTGGACTGCCGTCCAAGGACAGGATGATTGCGTCCTGACCAACGGAAAGGATTTTGCCCTCGAAAATATTGGCCAATTCCACTACTTGACCGCGATGCTCTGGGGTCACGCGAACGGTGGCCACCATAAGTTCGCGCTCCACCGACTTGCGTGGGTCGAGTTCTGAAATGCGCACTACCTCGATGAGCTTGAACAACTGCTTCACAATTTGCTCAAGCGGTGCAGATTCCACGTCGACCACAATGCTGATGCGGCTGAACTCTGGATCATCGGTTGGTGCTACTGCCAACGAGAAGATGTTGTAGCCGCGACGCGCAAACAACGAGGCCACTCGTGCAAGAACACCAGGCTTGTTCTGTACAAGCACCGACAACATGTGGTGTGTTGGTGCGCTTCCGTATGGATTAGCGGTGTTCATCGGAGGAACTCCCTTCGTGAGTTTTGACTTGGATGCAACATGAGGTCGTCATTACTTTGACCTGCTGCAACCATTGGAAACACTTTTTCGCCGGCATCAACGCGGAAGTCAACGACAACCGGACGGTCGTTAATGGAGTTGGCCTTGTCAATTGCTGAAGCAACTTCTGATTGATCGTCAACACGAATGCCAACGCAACCCATTGCTTCTGCCCACTTCACATAGTTCGGCGTGTCTTGCGACAAGTACACCTCGCTGTAACGCTCTTCGTAGAACATTTCTTGCCATTGGCGAACCATGCCGAGGTATGAGTTGTTCAAGATGGCGATCTTTACGGGAATGCGCTCGAGTGATGCAGTGACCAACTCTTGTGCGGTCATTTGGAAACAACCGTCGCCGTCAACTGCCCATACGGTTTTGTCTGGACGACCAACTTTTGCGCCAATTGCTGCAGGAACCGAAAAGCCCATAGTGCCGAGTCCGCCTGAATTCACCCAGGTGTACGGCTCGTTGAACTTCCAATACTGGCTTGACCACATTTGATGCTGACCAACACCTGAAACCAAGATGGTTCCTTCGGGTGCAGCATCACGCAATTGCTCCAAGCAATACTGCGGCTTCAATGAGCCGCCTTCTTCACTTGGCTCGTAGGTAAGTGGGAACTGTTCTTGCCAACCGCTTACGCGACTGCGCCAAGGAGTGATGTCTACTTGCTTTTGATCAGCAAGCAAGTCATTGATTGCCTTGATCATTTCTTCAATAACTAAACGACAATCGCCAACAATTGGAACGTCTGGCTTACGTACTTTGCCTTGTTCTGCTGGGTCGATGTCGACGTGAATGATTTTCGCGTGCGGTGCAAATGAATTCACGCGACCAGTAACGCGGTCATCGAAACGTGAACCAAGTGCAATGAGCAAGTCGCTCTTTTGCATTGCGGTAACTGCTGCTGCAGTTCCGTGCATGCCAGGCATACCCAAGCACAACGGGTGATCATCGGGGAATGCTCCACGCGCCATCAATGTTGTAACAACGGGAATGCCCGTGAGTTCTGCAAGTTCACGCAATGCGGAAGCTGCGCGAGCCTTTAACACACCACCACCGACGTACAGAATTGGTTGCTGCGCTTTCAGAATTAACTGCGCAGCTTCTTTAATCATTCGTGGATGACCTTTTGAGACCGGCTTATATCCAGGAAGTGAATCAGCAACCTCATCATCGGTTGGCCAATGCCACTTCATTGAATTCGTGAGCACGTCTTTTGGAATGTCGACAAGTGTTGGACCAGGACGACCAGTTGTTGCAATGTGAAACGCTTGACGAATTGCAAGTGGTAAATCGTCTGCACTCATGACCAAGTCGTTGTGCTTGGTAATGCTGCGCGTAATTCCTACGGTGTCACATTCTTGAAATGCATCGGTTCCAATTGCGCTCGTTCCAACTTGTCCCGTAATGGCAACCATTGGAATGGAGTCCATATATGCATCGCACAACGGTGTAACCATGTTGGTTGCAGCGGGACCACTGGTAACCATGGCAACACCAGGTCGACCAGTGACGTGCGCATAACCCTCTGCCATGTGACCAGCACCTTGTTCGTGACGAACCAAGATGTGACGAATTGGCGATTCGATGAGCGGGTCGTATGCAGGCAAAATGCATCCACCAGGAAGACCAAACATGACGTCCACGTTTTCCATCTCCAAAGCACGAATAAGCGCCTGCGCGCCGGTGATGGTTTCACCAGCCTGATGGCCTTTCATGTGATCTTTGGATGTCATTGCTGTCTCCGTTTTTTTGGGGATTAAAAAAGCCTCCCTGGCGGGAGGCTTGGGCACACGCGGCGAGGGCCGGTGTGCCTACATCACTACGACTACGACTTCACATGTACGTGATGGGCGGGCTTTCGTCGTAAACACGCTTTTCAGTGTGTCAGGGAAATAGCCGTTCGGCAACTGCTGCTGCAGGGTTCAGGGCCGTGGTTTGGTAGTGACCACCACCTTGCGTAACAAGGTGGTTGAACCCCTTACCTGTATTGACTTAGCGGTGGAAATTTGCACCTGGGCCGAAGGCATGAATTGGGTGCTTGGGGTGACCACCAGCCCACGAACACGGTTTGAGAGATAGGTACACACCGATTGCGAGCGCTTGACCGTGAGCCGGCTGAAGAGATTGAGGGCGTTCGTCTCTTGATACGCCACGCACGACACCGAATCGCCAGCTTGCAACCGAGCACCAAGTTTGTTGAGTTGCAGTTTTTGCGAATCGTTCAACGTAGACGAACTGTTGTCAAATGCGTTAACAACGACTGGTTGTACAGCTACTCGCATAGCAATTGTTGTTGTAGTTGGTGCAACCGTCGTAGAAGTCGTTGACGTTGTAGAAGAAGTCGTTGTAGTTGGTGCAACCGTTGTTGATGTAGTAGTTGGTGCAACCGTTGTAGTAGTTGGTGCAACCGTTGTCGATGTTGTCGATGTTGTCGATGTAGTCGATGTAGTGGTTGTTGTCGTGGTAGTCGTGGTAGTCGTAGTAGTCGTAGTAGTCGTTGTAGTCGTTGTGCCCGTGTTGATGAGTGCGCCTGCGCTCAACGCAACAAGGTTGTCGCCCATATGCAAAGAACTTGTTCCCACACGTGTTGTGTTGCCCGAACCTCGGCGACCGCTTCCTCCATTGCCCCAACATTTCACCGACGCATCGTCGAGCATGGCGCAGGTGTGCGCAAGTCCAGTCGACACTGCAAGCACCGTGCGACCCGTTCCCAGGTTCACCGTTGCAAGAGCATCTCCCATTTGATTAGGTAGATCACCAACATTGCTTTGAGATCCGTAGCCAAGACGACCATCTGCACCATTACCAAAACATTTCACTGCTGCAGTGTTCAGCAACACACAGGTGTGTGCTCCACCAGCAGAAATTGCAACGGTGCTTACTCCTGTTCCCAAACTGATCGGCAACAATGCATCACCCATCTCACCTGGGTCATCACCGAGATCATTCGTGTCGCCTGTGCCCAAACGTCCATTACCCGCAGAACCAAAACACTTCACTGTTGCGTTGTCGAGCAATGCACACGTGTGCAGATCGCCTGCAGAAATGGCGATAACTGAACGACCGGTGCCCACATTGATAGTTGGTGTTGCTGCAACAGTTGCACCAACACCATCGCCGATGTTGCTCATGTTTCCTTGACCCAGTTGGCCGTAAGCATTGTCGCCCCAACACACCGCTTGCGCGTTGTCTAACAATGCACATGAATGGTTTGTGCCAGCAGCAATTGCTGTTGCAGTTCTCCCTGCAACAAATGAAATAGCCGGCAATGCAGTGCCCATTT
>BJFW01000039.1 GCA_014190095.1 Actinomycetes bacterium
CACGCTGCAATTTAACGAGTTCAGCGATTTTGCTCTCGGTGTACAAACTGATTTGCTCATTTTTCATGCGCAAGCCGTGCGCTTCAGCCAACAACTCCTTAATCAGATCATCTCGGTCATCTTCGCCTGTGGACACGCCTCAAGCATAGTGAGATATACAGAGATGTAGATTTGTAGAGGTGAAGATCAACCGCTTCAATGTGCACAGAAGTTTGGTGTGGCTTGAGATTTTTTATGGCGCAACCGCATTGTTGTTCCTCACAGTCGGTCCCGTTTATACGCTGTGGCGAAGTGCTCAACTGAGCAACACTTCGTTGCCAATTGAAGCAGCGCATTTGTCAACTTTTGTCGCAGTTCAATTGCCGGCTCTGTGCTTACTCGGTAGGCGTGCTAGTCCCGAACTCTTGTGGAAGTCAGCCGAAGGACTTCTAGCAGCACTAGTCATGTGGTTGCTTGCTACTTCGGTAATGAGCGATTTTGGTGTGTATGCAGTAGGTAATGCGGTGAAGGTTTCGCTGTGTGCAACTACCGGACTGTATTTAGCCACAAGCTTTACTCGTAATCAGCAAATGATCACCGTTGCTCTTGCAACGCAAACTGGAGTTCTGATTTCTTGGTTTGCAATAGCAAGAAACTGGCCAGAATCAATTTATGAGTTGCGCGAGTGGAGTGGAATTTACGTCAACCCAAACCTCCTTGGTCCAGTTGCTGCAGTTGCGTGCATTTCTTTTTTGTTTGCGGTAATTCCACATTTTGGAAAGATTCCTCGACAGTGGCGTTTAACAAGCGGGATAGCTGTTGTAACTGTTGCACTGTTGAATCTCATCGTCCTGTTTCAGACACGGGCGTTTACATCAATTTTTTCAACAATCGTGGTAGTCATCATCGGAGCAAGTGCAATTGGCATAAACAAAATGAAGTCGAGAGATACGGGAATACTGTGGTGGAAGTATTTGGTAGTAACTCTCTCGGCTGGGTTGGTGGCTTCTATGGTCGTGCTGTATAGGTTCAGTTCGATCGTGAATGGAACGTTGCTACCAAAGTCGGTTCTCCAAGAGAGAGTATTTGCCTGGGATTTTTCATGGACTGGTTTCTTAGAACGACCTTGGTTTGGCTGGGGTCAAGGTGTCGCGTGGTCTAATTTTCTATTTCGTCGACTGGACTTGTATTGGACAGTTGAAAACATTGGTCACAGTCACAGTGCGTATTTTGACGTGCTATTGAGTGGCGGCATCTTGGCAGGGCTCTTATTATGTGCCTATCTCGTGGTTGGAGTACATCGAATCTCGAGCCTGGATCACCCACAGCCATCTGATGCACTTCGGCTTTGCTTCATCTTCTTCTGTTTGAGTGCGGCACTGTTTGAGCCATTCATTGTTACAAATTATTTTTTATGGCCGATACTGGTGATGGCACTTGCTCGGGATAAACAAGTTAGTCAGCGATAATTCGCAACATTGTTTCTCGCGCATCTGATGGACTAGGCAACAGAAGACCAAGGTCAACGGGCTGAACCGGAACATGGGAAATAAGTGGATGCCGTGGGCGCGTGTCTTCTTCACCTTCGCCAAAGAGTTCTTCATGAACTTTTTCGCCCGCTCGAAGTCCAACAATTTCAATTTCAACGGGTTTTCCCGAATTGGCAACGAGTTGTTTTGCAACATCGTAAATAGAAACTGGCGTTCCCATGTCCAGCACTAAGGCTTCACCAGAACTGCCGATTGCGCCAGCCTGAATTACTAATTGCACGGCTTCTGAAATAGTCATGAAGTATCGAGTAACACCGCGGTGAGTAACCGTTAGGGGTCCACCTTTAGCGATCTGGTCTCTAAATGACATAAGGACACTGCCACGTGAACCAAGCACATTGCCAAAGCGCACCGACATGTATTTACCAGACTTTGCAGTTTGTCCGACTGAAGCGGTCACTCGCTCCGCAATTCGTTTTGAGTACCCAAGCACGCTAATTGGGTTGGCAGCTTTATCGGTAGAGATATTGACAAACACTCCTACGCCCACTCGCTGAGCAGCGTTAAGCAAGGTGAGTGTTCCGAGAACATTTGTCTGATACGCCTCTAGTGGGTATCGCTCAAGTAATGGAAGATGCTTCAGTGCTGCAGCGTGGAACACCACTTCTGGTTTTCGTGTTTCAAAAATGTGATTGATGGTGGTTTCGTCACGCAAGTCGGCAAGCACAGTCTGGGGAGTATCAAGCAATGCACGGCCGTGGATAGATAGTTGCACTTCATGCAACGCGCTTTCATCACGGTCCAGCATGATGAGTTCTGCAGGATTAAACCGAGCCAACTGCCGACAAAGTTCGCTTCCAATGCTTCCACCTGCTCCAGTGACCATTACTCGACGATTCACGAGGTAATCGGAAATCTGCTGAAGGTCAATATCAACTTTGCGACGACCAAGTAAGTCCTCATCGGTGAGGTCGCGAATATCACTTGTATCCAAAGGTCGCTCATTCAGGTTTTGTACGGCAGGGAGCACTTTTACATCCATCGACAATTCTCGCGCTCGAGCACTGATGTCACCGATGAAAGCACTATCTGCAGATGGAATAGCGATCAACAAAATTGTTGCTCCGGTGCGAGCACGGGCTTGCGACAGTTGTTCACGTCCACCAAGAACTGGAACTCCAGAAATGCTGAGTCGATGTGTGTCGGGATTGTCATCCAGGAATCCAACAGGCAAATATGGCGACTGCGGATTTCGAAGCAAGGTGTTCACCATTTGGATTCCTCCTTCTCCGGCCCCGTAAACCAGTATCTTCGCTGCAGTTTGCTCGGTTGGACGACGCAACTGTTCGCGGATCAGCCGCCATGTGTATCTGCTCGCAGCGACAAAACACAAACCAGCAAAACCTGAGATCAAAATCACACTGCGGGGGAATGGATTGAGCGACTGATCGAAAAATCTCAAAAAGAAGAGAATTGAAGTAGTGATGAAAGTGGCAAGTACAAGTCCACCAACTTCATCAAAACTGCCGTATCTCCATCGACGTCGGTAGATGCCAACGACATATCCAACGAGTGCATGAACTACTAATACGATTGGCAGAACCCGGATTACAGAACTTCTTGTGGCCCCAAATGGATCATGATGGCCTTGGTATTCGAAGCGCGCATATGAAGCTGCAATGGCGGTGAGCGACCAAATCGCCATATCGATAACAAACTGTGCAACCGAACTCAGCACAACGAAACGCGCAGAATTAGTAAGTCGATCTATCAACCGTCGTGCTCGTAGATTGGTTACGCCCATTGTGTTTAGTGCTGTGTATCCACGAGAATTGCTCCAAGCACCGTGCGTTGTGCACTTTGAAGCACCGACCAAGTTTCGGTTACTTCGTTGCTTCGAGTTTTTTTGACCGTTGCAACGATGACAAATGCGCTGTTATCTGAAACTAAATTTTCTGCAGTTAGAGAGACAATAGGCGCCTGCGAAACAATGGTTACGCCGAGACTACGAGTGATTTGATTGAGTTGCGGCGCAATATTTGAAGTGTCGTCCGAGGCCGACGCTGGAATGAGGGCAATAATTGATTGCGTTGCTTGCTGGGCTCGTGCGACTAGCGCGGCAGCAACATGTTGATGTGATGCAGAATTGGAGGTGATGTGCCCGAGGAGATCATCTCGTTGTACATGTTTTGCTAATTGATTCAATGATTGAACACGTTTGTCAAGAATGGTCAACTGCAATGCAATTAGCAGACCGATGAGTGCACCAGCAACCAAACCAAATCCATAGGTTGTGGTTTTTACGGTTGTGACTGTTCCACCGTATTGATCCTCGCCCGTAGAGAGCAATGCGAGTTCGCCAGTTATCAATGGAAGGGCAGCATCTATGCCAGCTATTTTTTCTTGTGCACTTACCGAGCCAGTCTGCGCGATATTGGACAGCATTGACCTCACTCGTTGCATGCCGGTAACAATGCTGTCTTTACGTACTTTTGATAATGCTGCAACGTACGCGTCAATTGCGGTATTGCAATCCTCCGCGTTGCTATGCGAGCAATTGAATGTATAGGTGGGCGTGCCAACACTCAGAAAGGTGAACTTGGTTTTTCCATCACCTTCAGCCGTGTTCAGAAGAGAAAAACGCTGCTCGGAGCGGGTAATTGTCACTTCTACGTCGGTTCCGATTTCTTGTGCAATCTTTTCTCGACTGGCTTGTTCTTGTACCTGCAGAATTTGGTTATCAAAACTTGGTAGAGGGTTAATGGTGGCAGGATCAAGTCCAACTACTGACAGGAAGGAAGTTTCATCTCGCGATTCATAAACTCGATTGACCGCAGTCATTGAGGGGGTAGTAGAGAGATCACTTTCCTGTGACCACATGGCGACCGTGCCAAGCAGTGCTGTAATCAGCACGATCCACCACCGAGAGATAATTCCCTTGGCTACTGGAATAAGTTCAACTTCCCCGACTTCACGATTCAAGATTCCCATTGCAAAACAGCCTACCAGTGAGGGTTTAGGCCAATTTCCTTAGGCTGCAAGCGGTGCAACTGTTTTGATGCCCATCCGTGTCACCATGGATGCAATGGATAATCATCCCCTCCATCCAGTTGATGATCTTGCGCGCATTTTGTCCTATCAGGATGCAACGGACGAATCCATCTCCGTCCATGAAGTCGCATCAGAGATGTATGCGATGTCGTGCTGGACTCCTGAGTTTTGCGCAGCGCTCATTCGCGCCGCCGACCTTGTTGGCGGATACACGTCGCACGAGAGTGACCCAGTTCCTGGCCAAGAGATTTCACTCGCTGCAATTAGCCCAAACTTGTTTGAAGCAGTGCAGAACGACATGGGAATGCGTATCTGGCCTCAACTTCAGCAACATTGGCCACTCATTGACTATCACGGCATCAACGACGCGTTCATTATTCGCTACGAAGTTGGTGGACAAGAAGAATTGCGCATTCATCACGACGTCGCTCAGGTGTCAGCAAGCGTGAAACTGAACAATGACTATCTAGGTGCAGAACTGCAATTCCCGCGACAACAATTTACAAATGCAACCTTGCCTGTTGGGTCATTAATTGCATGGCCAAGTTTGGTTACGCATCCGCATCTCAGCACACCAATTACCAGTGGCGTGAAATACAGCCTCACTATTTGGTTTGAACTGCCACTTTCACTGCAGTGAAACACCTTCTCGACTGGGCAGCGTATTCAACTCGTTCGTTTGCGTATAGAAAGCTGTCGGTCATCGGCGTTTAGGCACGCTCCATCACTCAACTGAAACTTCCACCCGTGCAGGGTGCACACCACATGGTCGCCTTCAATAACACCAAACTCAGAGAGGTCGGCTTTACGGTGCGGGCAATATCGCTGCATGAAATAGCCACCAAGTTCAATCTCGTTTGACACGTCATCTTGCACACCATTTAAGAGAACAACTTCTTGTTCGGCGCGCCTCATGCGTTCTACGGAAAGACTCTTAAAAAAGTTGTACAGGTATTCGTTGTATGAACCGTCACGCCACGCAGTGAACCGACAAGAGAGGAACAACGAGTTTGACCAGTCAACTGCTTTTTGTCGAACGACACCTTCAAGTAATGGTCGTTTAATTTCCATTCGAAACTTGATTGGTTCATTGTCGTAAGCAGATATTTTCCCGTTTGGGAAATCAATTAAGATGTCTTCACCTTCCGTTTTTACCAAACAGTTACCACCGATTGCGGTGCGAAGTGATGGAGCCATGGCAAGCAATGGTTCCCACCATGCTTGAAGTTCTTTCACCAGGTTGATATTGCTTACCAACCACGATGCTTTGGTTTCGCGCAACCATTCAGCCCAGTCGGCTTGGTATTCCAGGAGGTATTCGCGCTTGTGAACAAATGGTCGCTGCACCTCACCATCGCTGACGCAATGTTGTACGCGAACCTCCGTTGGAGAAACCGAAATTGTCGTGCCCGGAATGTTCATGACGGCATTGTTTCTGCCGTGATTCGCAAGATGAGCAATGAACTCGGTCTGGTCGGGGAAGATGGACAGCTCATCGCCGTCAATCATGTTGATGGAAAACAATTCGTCGTCGAGGAAACATGGCGGTCCAGCTGATGGAACGACCACGCGAGCACCGATTGCTTCGACATAGCGAATTGATCGAGCAAATTGACTCTCTACTTTGCTAGTGGCAAGCGCCATCAGTTCTTCACGCGGTTGGTCATACACCATGGGGTACCAAATGGCGCCGCTGAATTGCAGCCAATGCATGTCAACTGGTCCATGTTGCAATAACTCAGCAAGGTCGCCAGTACGACAGTCGTTCTGGTTCACAAGTCGCGACGTTCCATCTTCAACCACCATTGCCGAATCGCCACCAGGACCATCCGCAATTGCGGTCTCAACATGAATAGCAATGCGAAGTCCGTCGCCCAAGTCGGTCATTATTCCATTGCGAGTACGAATGAAGTTGGTGAAGCCAAGCTTGTTAAGTTGGCGTTCAAGTTCGCGAGTTGCAAAGTCGGGTAACAACACAGGTGTTGACTTATCGATGTGGTTAGCCAGCCATGCCTCATCTAAGTGGTCGCCGTGTTGGTGCGAAATATATAAGTAGTCAGGGCGTTCAAGTTTTTCCATGACTTCACCTGGCAACTGGTCATTACGGGGGAACACAAACCACGAAGCCCAAAAGGCTGGAACAAACCACGGGTCACACACAATGGTGCGCGAACCAGACTCAATCAAAATGCCAGCATGCCCAATGGACGTGGCCTTCATAGCAAGTTAGGCGATTGGTGGGTCGGTGAACTGTTGGCCACCGCGCGCAACATGTTCGGTCCACTCACTGCCATCCCAGTAGCGAAGTTCAAACCGGTTTGACGGATCTGCGTACCACGCGGCTGGTGCAGTAGCGCTCGACGATGTCGTTTCAGTCACGGTGACATGCGCAGTTACGGGGGAGGCTGCCTGCGAAGAAGAGGTTGTACTTGACGTTGCACCCTGCGTTGGGCGGCGAAGAAACGCGCAGTATCGGCCGTCAAAGGTGGTAACGATGTCGACTACTTCCCATCCTTCAGCCGACTTCTTGGTGAGCTCGGTAGCGAGCGACTCCGGGCTGGAATTAAACGGATTAAACGCCACGTATTCGTACATGGACTTCAGGCTAGTGCTGGGCACAACGAATAAATAGGTCGGGAGCCAATGTGTGAACGGCGTAACCTCGATACGTGACTTCAGCACTGCGAATTGGATTTTTTGGACCATCGGGTACGTTCACCGAACAGGCTCTGCTTACGCAGGCAGACCTAGTTGGGTCAACGAGAGTTCCGTTTCGCACGGTACCCGATGTGCTTGACGCTGTGGAGTCTGGTGAGGTCGATCTTGGTTTCGTACCAATTGAAAACTCCATTGAAGGCACAGTGAACTTCACACAGGACGCGTTGGTGTTTG
Source organism: Actinomycetes bacterium (assembly GCA_014190095.1). Classification (GTDB taxonomy): domain Bacteria; phylum Actinomycetota; class Acidimicrobiia; order Acidimicrobiales; family Ilumatobacteraceae; genus UBA3006. Next base: position 7,413 of record BJFW01000039.1, read on the forward strand.
ACCATGATCTGTTGATTCAGCGCGAAGTGGTGCTTGATATTGAGCACTGTGTTTTGGCAAAAAAAGGTGCAACGCTTGCAGGAATTGAAACGCTTTTTTCAATTCCTGTAGCAACTGCGCAGTGCCATGAATATGTGCGCACAAATTTAGGGAAAGCTGATGTGCGTGCAGCAAACTCAACAGCAGAAGCAGCTCGTATTGTGAGTGAGAGCGGTGGCAACTCCACTGCAGCAATTGCTCCACGCAACGCCGCGAAGGTATATGGACTTGAAGTCATTGCCGAGAACATTGCTGACCATGCAGGCAACCAAACGAGATTCATTTTGGTTGGTAAGAACTCGATTCCTTCACCAACTGGACACGATCGCACCGCACTTGTGGTGTTTCAACGCGCAGACGAACCAGGCAGCCTGATTTCTATTTTGCAAGAGTTCGCAGCACGTCGCATCAACTTGTCGCAACTTCTTTCTCGCCCAACAAAGCGCGGTGGACTTGGTGATTACTGTTTCGTTATTTATGCAGATGGTCACGTGAAAGACGAATTGATGGCCGATGTGTTGCGCGAACTTCGTGCGAAACAAGGTGCAGTGAAGTTTCTTGGCTCCTACCCCGCAAGCGGTGAACATGCTCATTCAGCACGTGAACACGCAGACGCCAGATGGAAAGAAGCAGATGATTGGGTTACTGCGCTGAGAGAGCGAATTGCCCGCTAGCGTTTCTGAACGGAACGGTGGCAGAGTGGACAAACGCATCCGCCTTGAAAGCGGACGGCTTAATAGGCCCGGGGGTTCGAATCCCTCCCGTTCCGCCAGTACACTCGACACCTCATTCGCAAGGCTTTTCTAGGAGAGGTGCCAGAGCGGCCGAATGGGGCGCCCTGCTAAGGCGTTGTCCGGGTAAACCGGACCGTGGGTTCAAATCCCACCCTCTCCGCCATGGTTAATCGCATGAGGCGTGTCCTCGTTTGCGCAGTGATTGCTACGTGCAATCTTGCAACGGTCGTGCCCTCGGCACAGGCAGCAAATTGTGCCGCAACGTACACGGTGAAGAGTGGCGACTCATGGTGGCGCATCGCCGAAAAGAACAACACCAATTTGCGAAAAGTGTTGACGCTAAACAAGGCAAAGAAAACCACAAAATTGCTTGTTGGTAGCACGGTGTGTGTACCTGCGCCTGCACAAGTTGCGCCTCCCGTACAAAAGTTCACACGTGCCGAAGTTATTCAGATTATTCGCGATGCGTGGCCAGACGAATTAGAAGAACGAGCGCTTGCCATTGCCCAACGCGAAAGCAAACTGCAACCACAGGTAGTGAACAGGTCCGGGTGTTGTTATGGCTTGTTTCAGATTTACTACCGTTGGCATAAAAACTGGCTACCAAATGTTGGTGTGAATTCGGCTCAGGACTTGTTGAATCCAATCCTGAACTCAAAAGCGGCATATCGCATGTATCAACGCAACAATGGCTGGGGTCCCTGGGAGTAAGCAAATACTGGTGGGGGCTGCGAAATCTGGCGGTTACACTGAAGTCGTAATTTGCACTCGTAGCTCAATGGATAGAGCATTTGACTACGGATCAAAAGGTTGTAGGTTCGACTCCTGCCGGGTGCACCAATGTCAGCATTTGTAACATTGCTTTTGTGAGGAAATCTTTGTGATGCATACATCCGGATTCCGATCAGACATCCAAGGTCTTCGAGCGATCGCCGTTTTGCTTGTGTTGTTGTTTCATTTTGAAACCCCAATTCAAGGCGGATATCTCGGGGTAGACATGTTTTTTGTTGTCTCTGGGTTTGTCATTGCATCGTCGACACTTCGCGAAATAGATCGAACACAATCGTTTAGCTGGAAGAATTTCTTACGGCGACGAGTTAGGCGATTGTTGCCTGGAGTTGCAGTGGTGTCTGTTCTAGTCGTTCTTGCTTCGGTAGTGCTCATGAGTCCATTTGGATCTCAACAAACTGCATCGCAGATGCTTGTTGGTGCTGCGACGTATTCCTCCAACTTTGTATTAATGTCACGCAACTATTTTTCTCTTGACCCAAAATCAAATCCGCTCATGCACTTTTGGTCGCTTGCAGTGGAGGAGCAGTTTTATCTGCTTTGGCCGGTAGTCGTAATTGGGTTACTGGCTGCCCGCAGAAAGTATGGCCACAGGTTTAGCAAAGTGTTGACGTGGCTGATCGTATTGATCACGATTTATGCAACGTGTCGGCTGTTTGTTTGGTTTTCAATTGACGGCCCAATAGTCAACAGTTATTCATGGTTTCGACCGCTCATGGATCGCAATATCTCGCCTGAAAGGTTGGCGTTTTACTCCCCCCTCACACGGTCGTGGGAATTTGTCGCCGGCGTTGGAGTGGCGCTCGCAGTTCGTGCAACTTGGGTAAGGAAGACCGAAAAGCTTGGCAGTTGCTATTGGTTTGCAGGGGCCTTACTGGTGGCATGGGCCGTACGCCTGGCATCGATCACACCTGGTTACGAGCACGGCCCTGATACCGCAACAAATACCACTGCAACCATGTTGGTAGTTCTCGGAACATCGCTGATCCTCTTTGGCGGCGAGTTCGGACCACTCGTGAGCCGAGCCCTGACAGTAAAGCCACTCACAGTCATTGGCGATTGGTCATACAGCGTGTACTTATGGCACTGGCCAATCTGGGTCCTGCTCATCACTACGTTCAATCGGAGTCGTCAAGTCACCATTGCAGCGACAGTTTTATCAATATTGTTTGGATGGGCGCAGTTTCGATGGATTGAAAAGCCAATTCGTGATGGAGCACGTCTGCCGCGAGTGAGCCTTGGTCGGCTAGTGGCGGGGCTCGTCGTCATTGCATTATTTTTCTACGGGTCAATGTCGGTTGTTACATCTGCTATTGGGAAATATGTAGCTGGTCGGGAACTTGAAGAAATTTCGGCACACATTATTGAAAAGCCCTGCAAAAAAGAGGAATTTGTCATCGACATGGCGCGGTCATGTGCGTATTCAGTTGCAGGCAACACAGGCACTGCGGTATTAGTTGGTGACTCAATGGCGCGATCATTGAGTGATGGCTTCGTAGCAGCTGCAAATGCCGAAACATTGAATGCATACATATTTTCGCTTCCCGGATGTTCATTCTTGGCTTTTGACTCTCCTTTTTCGCCAACTCTCGAATGTATTGGCTGGCGGCAAAATGTATTTGCGTCGCTGGCTCAGATACAACCGAAGTTGGTATTGATTGCAAATATGAACTCGTTGTATACGCAACTACCACTTGCAGACTTCACGCTTGAAAAAACCCGGGATGCTTGGGGCTATGAATTGACAAGAACATTTGAAGCCCTTGCTCCACTTCAAGCGAAAGTGATGTTGGTGCAACCTCCCCCATCATTTGAATACGATCTGCGATACGACATTTCGTTACTGAGAAAAAATGGAGTCCAAGAAGACCGCACAACAGTTATCGCTCGTAGAGCGCCGATCAATTTGATTGAAGTCCAGACAGCAGGCTTGTATCCATTTGTTGCACCGGTTCTAAACTTTGACGACCTGTTTTGTAATGCTGATACGTGTACACAGAAAATTGGTAAGCAATTCATGCTTGAAGATGCGAACCATCTGTCGGTGGAAGGAAGCATGCTTGCAGCCCCACTTTTGCAGAACGCAATTGCTCTGGCGCTTGCTAAATAGTGTTTCGTTTCCATCCGTGAAGTGAAATTTCTTCACGGTCAGCGTCTAATTCACGACCCTCTCGTTGTAATACTCCTGGGGTTTTTGATAGCGCAGCGATGAGCCCCTGCATAGGAGTGTTTCCAACTACTTGAATCATGTTGCGGGCCGCATAATGCGGATCAGCAGCAATGTCGGACATGTCAAACACTGGTCCAACTGCAGCTTCGGCTTCCTCGAATGTTGCAACCACTTCATCGCGTGTGCGTGTGGCACACCAAGATCTCATCATTTCCTGCAATAGTTCACGGTGTTCCATCCGTCCTGCAAAGGTGGTGAAACGCTCATCGCTTTCTAAGCCAAGAATTTTCATTACTCGTGCTGCAACGGTGTCACTTGATGCCGAAACACCAACCCACTTGCCATCCACACACTGATACACACCTCGCGGCACGGTGTAGGGAAGACCAGAGCCAAGTCGAGGTTGTAACTCGCCTGTCAGTTTGTACAGCGAGATCACCGGGCCCATCATTTGGAAAATGGTGGTCAGCAAGTTCACATCCACCACTTGACCAACACCAGAGTGCAAAGCGACCATGGCAGCAAATGCTGCGGTAATGCCAGTGACTTCATCGGTTAACGCAATTGCTGGCAACAGCGGCGGGCCATCTGGTTCGCCACTCACTGCAGCGAGACCTGCCATTGATTCGGCAATGGAAGCAAATCCAGGACGTTTTGCATACGGTCCGTCTTGTCCGAAACCAGACACGCGAACGATGACGAGTTTTGGGTTACGAGCAATCAGCGCATCGGGGTGCAAGTCAAGACGCTCAAGTGTTCCTGGTCGGAAGTTTTCGACCAACACATTTGCATCGTCGAGCAAACGCAAAAACAATTCGCGATCGTCGGTATCTTTTAGGTCGAGTGCAATGTTTCGCTTGTTGCGGTTGACCAATTTCCACCACAGTCCGCTTCCATCGCGTGGGTCACGCCACGCCATGCCACGTAACGAGTCTCCGGTGTCTGGTCGTTCAACTTTGATCACGTCTGCACCGAAGTCGGCTAGGTACCGAGCACAGTTTGGTCCGGCAAGCACCGTAGAAATGTCAAGAACTCGAATGTCTGAAAGCGGTCCGCTCATTGGCAGTTGCCGCGCAACCTAAAAGCCAGGTCGTGTGCGTCGGGTAACAGCAGAGTCATTCCACCAGCGACCACTAAATCGCCATGCGGTGTGAAGCGGTTCGCGTTTAACAGCTGGACCAGCCTTAGGCCACAACGCTTCAATTGCGGCAGCAATTGCCGTTGCTTCTTCGGCGGTTGGGTTTGGCGTGATGCTGTGTTGCATTGCAGACCTACAGCGGCATATTGCCGTGCTTGCGGCGTGGCAACTCTTCGCGCTTTGACTTCAACATTTCGAGTCCAGCAATAAGTTTGATGCGAGTCTCTGCTGGGTCAATGACGTCGTCAACATAACCACGCTCGGCTGCTGCATACGGGTTTGAATACTTCTCGGTGTATTCGGTAACGAGTTCAGCGCGTCGAGCAACAGGGTCTGCTGCTTGTTGCAATTCGCGACGGTACACAATTTCGACCGCGCCTTGTGGACCCATAACTGCAAGTTCTGCAGTTGGCCATGCATAAGCAAGGTCGGCACCAATCGATTTTGAGTTCATCACCACGTATGCGCCACCATATGCCTTACGTGTAATGACTTGAATGCGTGGCACGGTGCTTTCGCAGTATGCATACAACAACTTTGCTCCGTGGCGAATAATGCCGCCATATTCCTGGTCTACTCCAGGAAGGAAACCAGGCACGTCTACGAATGTGACGATTGGAATATTGAACGCATCGCAGGTGCGCACAAAACGCGCGGCTTTTTCGCTGCTCTCGATGTCGAGAACTCCAGCCAACACCATTGGTTGGTTACCAACAACGCCAACTGCTTGGCCATTCAAACGTGAGAAACCACACACAATGCTCTTTGCCCAATGTGGGAAGTATTCAAAGAACTCACCGTCGTCCATAACTTCGGCGATGACCTTCTTCATGTCGTATGGCTGGTTTGGTGAAGCTGGCAAAATAGTTCGCAACGATTCGCACATCCGCATTGGGTCATCGGTTGCATCGCTTGCGGGTACTTCAGACAAATTGTTTTGTGGCAAGAAACTGAGCAAGTAGCGCACGTCTTGCAAGCATGATTGTTCATCTGCGCTCACAAATGTTGCAACACCGCTCTTCGAAGCGTGGCTCATTGCGCCACCCAGTTCTTCAAGCGTTACCTCTTCACCAGTCACCGTTTTCACAACATCTGGTCCGGTAATAAACATGTGGCTCGTTTCGCGCACCATGAAAATAAAGTCGGTCATGGCTGGCGAATACACAGCGCCACCAGCACATGGTCCAAGAATTACTGAGATTTGAGGAATGACTCCCGACGCTTGCACGTTGCGATGGAAGATGCCGCCGTAACTGGCAAGCGACACCACGCCTTCTTGAATTCGCGCACCTGCACCGTCGTTCAGTCCAATGATTGGTGCGCCAACTTTTAGCGCCAAGTCCATCAACTTGTGAATTTTTTCGGCAAACACCTCACCAAGTGCTCCACCAAACACGGTGAAGTCTTGGCTGTACACAAACACTTTGCGACCATCGATGGTTCCCCAGCCCGTGATGACGCCGTCGGTGTATGGACGCTCTTCAAGGCCGGCAGCATGCGCGCGGTGACGCGCCAGCAAGTCGAGTTCGTGAAAGCTTTCGGGGTCGAGCAGGGTGGTAATGCGCTCGCGAGCAAGCAACTTTCCCTTTTCATGTTGGC
>BJFW01000040.1 GCA_014190095.1 Actinomycetes bacterium
TTGCCGCCGTTCGAATACCAGACATCGACACCCTCCTTGCCAACACAATCGTAGTTTGCTCCCGCGTATCTCCCGTCGCCAACCTTCAAACAGCGCGCTTACGAGCTCCTTGAAGACGAACGGCCCCAGTTTAACTACTAGCCCGAACGGTTCCCGGCCGATGCGTCGATGTCTAGTTCTGATGTTCGGAGATAAGAGACTCCCACTTCGATAATCATCAGCTCATGACTACGTCTAGGAGGTTTCCCCAACAGATGAATCGAGGGATGCAGAGGCGCAAGTGCGCCATTCGTCCTGACGCCCGCGTGACTATTGATTGACGGTCCAAAGGTTTGCTAAGAAGTATGAAGAAGTGTCATGAATCGCCGTCACCTCCCTGCCAGAGTTCTCGTCGTCGCTGCTCTCGTTTTCCCCCCGTCGTTCTCGGAAGGAGTGAATGCAGCGTCCGGTCGCTGCACCAAGGTCGGCAACGTCCGCACGATCAAGGGGATAAAGCAGGTGTGTACTGCAACGGGCAAGACACTGTCGTGGAAAACTTCCCCGAAGGGAACCTCTGCTCCGTCGACCATCCGACGACCCGTCGTTCCCGCTGCTCCTGTGCTGAGTCATCCGCCAATTGATTCCGAAGGACTTGATTGCGACTCCGGCTTGCCGATGGTCACGGCGCGCTACTACTGCTTCTCATCGTTCGCCGACAGAGTCCTAGAGTCGCCGGGAAGACTCAAGTGGTTACCCCACTACACGTATCGACTTCGGCCCAATGCGAAGATCTACGCCGCGATGGACGGAACCATCAAGCGCATCATCACACAGGAGCCCGACGACCTCGAGTTCTGGCTGGACAACGGAGATGATGTCTGGATGTTGGTCTACGACCATGTGGCGACGATGCGTGTTGCCGAGGGCGCTAAGGTCAAGGCCGGCGATTGGATCGCCACCAGCCTCAACGAGATCACCCATAGATTTGAATTCCAGGTCAACAAGGACACTCGGCGAATCGACAACACGAGTTGGCACATCTGCCCACGCACGCTGGGAACCGCATCGTTCAATTCCTTCCACGAAAGCGTTCTCGCCTCCAACAATGCACGTGCGACCGATGGTGGCTTTGCTTCGGTATGCATGGCAGAGAACGTCGATCCGGAGAATCTCTACGGTTCATAGGAGTGTTTGGCCTACCCAGCCCGCTTCAGCTCGCAGTAGTCGGAACCAATAGCCCTACATTCCCGAACTGATTTCTTGAATTGGTGCCCCCGGCATGAATCGAACATGCGACCTGCGGTTTAGGAAACCGTCGCTCTATCCACTGAGCTACGGGGGCCTCGACGTACAAGGTTACTAACCACTTTTGAGTGGCAGTCAGTCAGCTTCCAGATTCATAGTTTGACGCAATGCGTCGCCATCAATGTCGACGCTGAGCCACAAAGGGTGCTGCTCCTGCGCAACTTCTACGCCTGTTGTTGCGAAAATGAGAGACCCAGCATCTGCCACTTCATTCAGAAATTCTCCGTGAAGTTCGTAACTGAATGCCACTGCAAATATTGCCTGAACCGGACTTGTTAGTTGCACGCCAACCACAATTGCGTCGTCTTGGCGAATCGCATGTGTGCTGACATCGCCAATTCCCTCCACCGCATGCACTCGAGCAAGGTCTGCAACTTCTGGTGCGTGCGACACATCAATAGTGACCGTAGGCAGCCACAGATTTTCATCACTTAAGGTGCGGCCGATTTCTTGGGCTACGAACAAAGGCACACTCACATACTCTCCCATTACGCTAATAAACAGTCATGATCTTTCAATTTTGGGGTGCAACAACCGAAGAAATTCATGACTCAGTTGTCGGCGACAACTTGTGTCGTGATGCAACGCTAATTGCAACACGATCCATCACCCTAAGCGCTCCACCAAAAGATGTTTTCCCCTGGATTCAGCAAATGGGCTTTGGGCGAGCCGGTTGGTACAGCTACGACTGGATTGACAATCTTGGTCGCAAGAGTGCCACCAAAGTGCATGAAGAATGGCAGTCGGTTTCATCGGGAGACAAAATACCGGCTGGCCCAATTTCATTTACTGCTGCGATTGTCGAAGCACCACGTCACTTTGTGCTCGAAATTAAGTCGTTAGGTAAGAAATCCCCAAATCTTCACTTCACTCTTGCATACGAATTGCGCGATCACTCACAGGGAACACGCCTAGTGACGCGGATGCGCTCACATATCAAACTTCCGTTCGGATCACTGTTTGAACGATTCATCCTCGGACCAGGTGACGGAATCATGCTGCGCCGCCAACTACTCACAATAAGTAGGCACGTTTCGCCAATTGTTGAGGGTGAGAGATAATCTCATTAACAATGAAAACAAGCGACATTCGCGTTGGTCTCCTTGCGTATGGCGCAATTGGACACGAGCACAACCTTGCTGTCCAAAACACCAGTGGTCTTGAGTTATCAGCCGTGTGTGACACGAACCCAGAACGCGTTGCTGCCGCCCTCGTTCTCGCGCCACAGGCAACAGCATTTAGCGATGCAACTGAGATGTTGGATTCTGGCCTCCTTGATCTTGTGGTCATTTCAACTCCCCCAAATAGCCATTTTCAGTGGGCAAAAGAATCGCTGTCGCGTGGCATTCACGTTGTGCTTGAAAAGCCAATGGCGCTGACTGCAGAACAATGCGATGAGTTAATTGAGATCGCTTCAAGCAAGAAACTGATGCTGGTGGTGTATCAAAACCGCCGCTTTGATGCTGACTTTGTCACGCTTCGCCAGATTATCCGTTCAGGCGAAATTGGCGATGTGTACCACTACGACAGTTTTGTTGGCGGGTATTCACGACCATGCGATTATTGGCACTCAAACGCCGAAATATCGGGCGGTGCAATTTTTGATTGGGGAAGTCATTTCCTCGACCAGATTCTGAACATCATCCCTGACGATGTGGCTCATGTGAGTGGACAGAACCACAAGCGCGTATGGACACATGCAACGAACGCCGATCATGCGCACGTCGCGGTTACCTTCACCACCGGCAAGCAAGCAACGTTTGTTCATTCCGATCTTGCGGCTGCCCGCAAACCAAAGTTCTACATTTTGGGCACCGAAGGAGCGATCATTGGCGATTGGGACCCTGCTGGCGAACCAGCAGTTGCAGACTTGCCTGCAATTCTCACCGTGCATCACACAAATGGCACCTCGCGAATTGCGCCATTGCAGCCTCTCGCACCACACGAGTTCCATCGCTCCATCGTTGAGTACATCAATAACGGAACTCCAATGGAAGTCAATGCAATGCAATCGCGCAATGTTGTGGCAATCATGCAAGCAGCCGAACAGTCGGCCCATTGCAATGCCATGCCTGTAGTACCCGTACTTCGGCGGTCATAACCAATGACGGTGAACTGGGGCTTTCTGGGCGCTGGTTATGTTGCCAGCCGAGGGCTCGCCCCAGCCGTTCACTCATCACGCGGAGCACATTTATACGCCGTTGCCAGCCGTGATGAACAGCGGTCTGCAACTCTTGAACCAGAGCGCGTTCACGCAACATATGACAGCCTGTTAGCCGATGAGCGAGTTGATGCTGTCTACATCAGTTTGTCGAATAGCCAACATCGTGAATGGGTAACGAAATCACTTGAAGCTGGCAAGCATGTTTTATGCGAGAAACCTCTTGGGCTAAATGCAAAAGAAACCGAAGAGATGTTCGCAACAGCATCTCGAACTGGTCGACACTTGGTTGAGGCAGTTTGGGGAAGATGGCACCCTCGTTTTTCTCGGATGGTGGAAATAGTTGCCAGTGGCGCAATTGGAAAAATTGAGCACATTGAAACCGCCTTCACCTTCACTTCTGAAATGACCAACAACTATCGACTGAACCCTCTAATGGGCGGTGGTGCTCTGCTTGATGTGGGGTGCTACCAAGCACATGCGTGGGTTGCGCTCACGAGTGGCGCAACTGACTTGGAAATTGAGAATCTTTCGCGAGTCATTGGGCCAACAGGTGTTGACCTCACGACCGATGTCTCGGTTCGCATCAATGGCTCAATTACCGCCCACTCGGTGAGTTCGTTTGCATTACCGAGTCAGCAGCAATTCATTGTTCAGGGGTCAAAAGGAAGCATGCACACAGGCGCTGGCGAAGCATTCACCACATGGAACGAAGCCAGTTCCCTGCACATTAACGATGTTGTAGAAGAATTTGACGTCACTAACGCGTTTGTCGAAATGGTGGAAAACGTCAGTCGCGTGATTGAAGGTGAAGAAGGCTGGATTGTGCCAAGTGTAGATTCAATCCGTGTTGCACACATTCTTGACAGCATCGCGCAATATAAAGCATGAGTTAACTATGGAAAGCACATTCGACTTTGCTGAAAAAGTAGCCCTCGTAGCAGGCGGCACGGGTGGACTTGGCCAATTGATTGTTGCCGAGCTGAGTTCGCGTGGATGCACTGTGGTCACGTGTTCTCGAACTCCCAACAGCGATCCAATGCATATTGTTGCTGACTTACGCTCACCCGAAGAAGCACAGTCCTTAATTACAACAGTGATTAATAAGCATGGATCTCTTGACATCATTGTCAACGCAGTAGGCGTAGTTGCTTTTGGAGAAATAACTTCAGCATCTATTGACACAGTTGAAGAACTGTTCTTGACGAACACATTCGGTCACATTTTCCTGATGCAAGCAGCACTTCCCCACTTGTCAAAAGGCTCCGTACTTGTTGGTATTTCAGGAGTGATAGCCGAGCAAAACCTTCCAGGTATGGCGACGTATGGTGCATCAAAAGCAGCAGTTCGCTCGTTTAATGAGGCGCTCAGTCGCGAGGCCCGGAGGCTTGGCGTTCGTGTTATTGATGCGCGTCCGCCACACACTGAAACCGGATTAGCCGCGCGAGCAATCGAGGGAGTTGCACCGAAGTTTCCCCAGGGGCTGAATCCTGTTTCAGTTGCTCAAAGAATTGTTTTAGCAATTTCATCTGGTGAAGATGACCTGCCGTCATCTTCGTTCAGCAGCTAGTTGCTGTTTAAACGCGAGCGAATCGCTCGGCTTCTTCAGCGAATCGCTGCCGAATATCTGCAGTTACCGAAGCACGTGTGCGTGCAATTGCTGATTCAAGATCCTCTGTGGTGATGTGAGCAGGTGTCATGCCCTCTCTAATGCGATCAAATGCAGCTGCTGCAGCACGTTGTGCCGCCAGTTCAATATCGCCTGGCGTATACCCCTCGGTCATTTTTGCAATTTTTTCAATGTTTGTGTCGCGCTGATCGAGCGGTTCAAGGGTTGACTGCCAATGAGCCAATCGGGCACTCAGATCTGGAGGGCCAATAGGAATCACCAAGTCAAACCTTCCTGGCCTCAATACGGCAGAGTCAATGTCGGCAATGAAGTTTGTGGCACACACCAATAAGTGTCCAGTAGTGGATCGAAAAGCAGGAATCATTTTCAGCAGCTCATTAACAACACCTTTTGTTGAAGGATTTTGTTCGCGGGCTGAAGCAATTTCATCAAACTCATCAATAAATACGACCACGTGATCCAATTGCAATAAATCATTCATTGCAGCGCGCAACTCGGCCGACATGGACCCATCTCCACTTTCCAGCTTGGACGGCAATAACTCAATAAATGGCCAACGAAGACGGCCCGCAATTGCTTTAGCGAATGTGGTTTTTCCTGTTCCCGGAGGACCAAAAAGCAATACGGTTGCCGGAGCTTTCACACCAACACGGCTTGCTGTTTCAAGATCTGCAAGTGGCGCAACAACCCTCCCTGCAATGATCTGCTTTTCTTCCCGCATCCCAGACACGCTGTCCCACAAACTTTCAGACAACAGCTCACCACCATACGTATCAATAATTCGCATTGAAGTTGGTGCAATTGGTTCAAGTTTTTCATACAGCACAAGACCATGGGTCGACGTGAAACCTCGATTGATCAAAGCGGTTTCGCCAGCCTGAGAACTTGATAACAGCGCGGAAATTTTTCGTACACCTTGGTGTAGTAATTTGTCTTCAAGACGTTGCAACATTGCAGATCCAAGACCTTGTCGCCGACATTGTGGGTCGATCATTACTACATTGATCCATGCTTCGTCCCCAACAGCACGGGCTTGAACCACACCAACGATCCGATCACCGTCAATTGCCACCACACCTGGAGCTCCCGATGAAACATCATTAACAAACTGAACGACATCAGCAGGTTTCGTGTCGGGTAAACCCCGACATTCTTCAAGCAGTCGAACCGCAGGACCAAGATCAGTTAACAGAAGATCACGAATAATTGGAGTCATACCCACAGCCTTTTATACAGGGAAGCTGCCCACAACAATCGGGTGCAACAGTGCTACTTTTGTCCTCATGACAAGCGTTCGCCAAATTGTTGCACCGATTGTTGTGATTGCGGTTTCACTTGCAGTTTTTATTACAAGCCTTAATCGGCTGTAATTATTTGTTGTCTCGCAAATTGTCAATTCCATTGCCAATTGCCATGAACGTTGGTGCCCAGAGACCAACAAAAATTCCGAAACGTTCACCAGATGCACCAGCGATTGGATCAATATCAGTTCCACCCTGTGTAAACCACACGATGATGCTGCCAATTACTGACAAGAATCCAAGTGCGTAGGAAAGATTCGCACTAAAACCCCATGCTTTAAGTTTTCTTAACATAATTTTCTCCCTTGTAGTAGGAAAATCCCAGCCGATTGGCCGTGAGGCTAAACCTAACTCTTTTTCTGAATTTTGTTAGGGATAGCCTGAGCTCATGGAAGTCTTGCAACGCAATTCACGAACACTTTTGGTTATCCACCTTGCGGCAACACTGTTTATGGTTGGACTCATTTGGACAATTCACTATGTCCACTACCCATTATTCGCCAATGTTGGTGAGCCAGCGTATGTCGGCTTTCAGGCTGCCCACGTTGACCGAATCGGAAAACTGCTATTCGTTCCTTGGCTAACTGAGGGTGTCACCTTGATCGGTATTCTTGTGCTCGCCTTTCTCGGCGGACACAAAGCATTACGAGTTCCAGCAGTGATTAATGGTGCAGCGATGGTGGTGATACTTGTGATCAGTGGGTTTTGGTCAGCACCAGCACACGGAAAACTTGCAGATGGTTTTGACATTTCCGTACACGATCAATTGATGGCCGCAAACCTCATTCGCTCGCTCGCTTGGACTGTGTGCGGAGCTTGTGCCGTTTGGAGCCTGTTATTTGGCTCTCTGTCTACTCGGTAGGACGCAACTTTTCATATAAGTGCACGGGCTGAGACTTAATTTTTCGACGAGCACCAATGTTGAGAAGTTCAACTAGGACTGAGAAAGCCATGCTTGCGTAGACATAACCCTTTGGAATCTTTTGTCCAAAGCCCTCTGCTATGAGCGTCATTCCAATTAGGAGCAGGAATGCCAATGCCAACACCTTCACCGAAGGATGATTGTTAACAAAGCGATAAATCGGCCCAGATGCAACCAACATCACAATCACAGACATGACGATCGCAATCACCATAACCGGCACATATGTGGTCATTCCTACAGCGGTAATCACCGAGTCAATCGAGAACACAAGGTCAAGAATCATGACTTGAGCAATAACTGCAGCAAATGTTGGTGCCACACGCGAAGAGGCGTGATCTGCCTCACCTTCTAGCTTGTGATGAATTTCTTTTGTCGCCTTAAAAATGAGAAAGAGCCCACCCGCTAGCAAGATGAGTTCCTTGCCGCTAAAGCCAAGGTCACCGATTGAAAAAAGCTCCTTTTTCAGTGTGACAATCCAACCAACAGCGAGCAACAGAACGAGCCGCATGCCACCCGCCACAAGCAATCCTGTACGGCGAGCACGATCTTGCTGATTTGCTGGAAGCTTTGAAGCAAGAATTGAAATAAAAATGACGTTGTCTACACCTAAAACAATTTCAAGAGTTAAAAGCGCTGCTAGTGCCGTCCAAGCGGCTGGATCTGATAACCAATTCACGAAGCAAACAATACTTGATTTGGGGCTAGTTAATACTCCGCCATTCTTCTTCAGTCCAATACTTTCGCAATTCCTCCGTGACAAAGTCTGTCACCCATCTCACTGTGTCCACCCAAGGAAAATCCTGAGACATCACCTCAGTAAATGCCATGCCCTGCATGAGCAATGCCGCATCATCTATGCCGAGCATGACACCATCGCCTTCTCCGGGCGCCATGAGTCGTGACTCTAAGTCCAAGATTTTTTCAGAACTCCACCCATAGGTTCCTTCGCCTTCAAATAGTTGGTCGAGCATGATTCCAAGTATTTGAGATAACGCCAAGACAGCATCATGCTCTAATGGCACCAACCGAGGTTCTTTCATTGGACAATTCTTGCTCCTCAATCCAGTACTTGACAGCCAAAGTCCGCATTATGTAACAATTTGGCAGTCAGCCTCGGTTGTCCTCGCACACATGTGCCACATGAACCCAACTGCATTAGGAACACTCATGGACAACGAATTTCTCAAACAGGGCGCCGAAGACCTCAATGACAGCTCACATGAACCAGCCACAAGGGGTGATGTTCGAAATCTCGCACTTCGGGTAGAGCTACGAATTGTGAAATCTGAATCGAAACTCATTGAGCAAATGAACACCACTGGATGGAAGTTTGTTGGAATTACCGCAATGGTGATGGTCGCCATACTCGGGGCAACTGGCACAATCCTTGGTGTATTTCTCAATTCAATTCTGAAGTAATTATTCGCTATTGTTTGCAGCCTCTGCTTCAGCAATCTGCTTCCGAACATCATCCATATCAACCTTGCGAATTGCATCAATCAACTGGTCAAGTGAAGCTGCAGGCATCGCACCCGGCTGGCTAAACAACATCACGCCATCTCGAAACGCCATGATGGTCGGAATCGACTGAATGCCCATTCCACCCGCAAGTTCCTGATTGTTTTCAGTATCGACTTTTGCAAATCGAATGTCAGCGTTAGCTTCGGCGGCCTTTTCGAAAATCGGACCAAACATTTTGCATGGCCCACACCATTCGGCCCAGAAATCCACCAGCGTAATTCCGTCTGCCATCACCGTTTCTTCAAACGTTTCGACTGTGAGGTTGATAGTTGACATGGTGAATTCCTGTTCTCGTGAGTGGCTACACACCAACATTATTCAATGATGGTAAGTCCCGTATTATTGGCTGCATTTTCAAGTGTTTGATAATCGGTTATCTTGGTAAATCCGCTGGCTTTCATGATTTCCACTGCAACCCCAGAACGGCGGCCACTTCGGCAATACACGATGTATGGCTGTGCGGGGTCCAAATTGGGTAGTTCAGCTTCGAACTGACCGCTTTCGAGATCAAGATTTATTGCCCCTTCTACGTGACCCTCCGCAAATTCAGCTGGAGTCCGTACGTCAATGATGATGGTATTTGTTGTCAACATAGTTTTCTCCATATTCGAAGACGACCCACAGCCAACAACGACCATGAGAGTGGCGAAAGCCGCGAGAAAGCGTTTAATCATTTTCGTTCATTCCTTCTGTTGCAAGCAATCCTGCGATGAGTTCTGTGATTTCAGCATTTGTCAATCTATCTTCTGGATGCTTGCCAAACATGGTGTAGTAACTGGGAGGCATTGAACCATCCTCAATTACTTCAATCGTCTCCTCTGCTTCTCCTTGACGCGAATTCCATTCTTGATAATTCACTTCTTCGCGGCCTTTATCAATATGACTTTGAACCATCCAGGAAATTGGGGCAATAGACGCATACGCGGGATACTCAACAGAGTTTGAGTGGCACCCGAAACATGCATTAACCATCAACTTTCGTGTGCGAGGTGAAGACCATGCTGGTTCACCATTTACAGGCGGGTTTGAATGGTCTTTCCCATATGGAATGAATTGAATGATCAGCAGCGTTGCTGCCGTCGCACCAAAGAACGCAACCAGAGCTTTTGCATTAGTGAGCACATTCTCACGAGGTTTGTAGACATAAACCAAAGTTGGTACTGCGATGAGCAACCCAATAATGATGTACGCAAATGGGGGCATCCCAATGAGAACACCAACAGCCACGGAAGCAACCCCGAGTACCACAATCACTGCAACCGCAAGTCGCGCTTGCAGGAGTGTTGCCAGTAGCTTTCTTACGTCAATACGGATGTTAGCAACTGTTCAGTTGTTATTAACGTAAAACTCAACCATAAACAAATATCAAATGTCACAATGAATATGTGATTCGTTTTCGACGAACCTCTTCCACGGTTCATGTTCGACGACGAGATCTTTTCTCATACCCAAGCTTTCGCTTTGCAATTTCGGGCCAGTTTGTCTCACAGACATCGGATGCACTCACGTCGTTCACGCTTGCTGAATTGCTTGTTTTTTCATTCAATAAAGGACCATCACTGTCCGCAATGGCCTGGACACTTTTGATTGGTGCGATTCCTCTCATTGTTGTGAGCCCGATAGCAGGACATCTCGCAGACCGTTTCAATCGAAAGTCGTTACTTCAGCGCGGACACCTTCTGCGAGCGCTGATTACCGCAATTGCACTGCTTGCCACAAACAGCCAGTTTCACGTCATTGGATACATTGTGTTTGGAGTGCTGCTTGGGCTCACCAGAATTCTGTACACCGCCAGAGCAACATCATTCCCCCGACTTGTTCGTAAGCACGAACTTGTTGCTGCAGATTCAACCTCGCTGATTGTTGGTGTACTAGCCGGTTCAACTGGTGCCGGCATTGGCATGGTGCTCGCAGGCAACTCGGTGATTGCGCTATCAATTGCGGTATTGGGGCAATCTCTTGCAGCGTGCTTGTTCGGTCGCATATCCACTGACTTAGGAATTGGCGAAAAGCGAAGATCACGTGGACACCTGATTCCGATGTTTCGCCAGTTAATGCAACCAAAGACAAAGTTTGCAATGTTTGCAACTGCGAGTCATCGATTGATTTTGGGAATTTGCATTGCCAGCATTGCGTTACTGGTTGATTTCGCCTATGGATTAAACACCACCGGATATGTTGCAGTATTGGGCTTCTCGGCTGCAGGCGCATTCTGCGGCTCTCTCACCGCCGAATGGGTTTCAGAAAACTTTCCACGCAGATCAATTACCGTCATTGCTTTCTCGGCTTCATCAGTAGTAACGCTGATCTCATGCATTGCAGCCACCCCTCGAATTGGGCTGTTTTCAATCGCTGCCGCATCATTTTTGTTTCAGAATCTTCGAGTGCGTTCAGATGCAACGATTCAGGCAAACGTTTCAAAGTCGAATATCGGTCATGTCTTTGCTGCATACGACATGTTGTACAACCTGGCATTTATCATTGGTGCAATCGCAGGAATTGGGCTAAGCGGAATGTTTGGTTTTGCAACAGTCCTAGCCTGCGTTTCAACGGGTTTTGCCGCAATGTCTATTGTCTTTGCGGTTATCAATGATGGAAAATCAGATGACGATGCGTCGTCCAGTCTGCATCCTTCTATTTGGCGAGAGTTTGCGAAAAAATCTGCAACTGCTGTGTGATTGTTCGGTTAGAACGAATAGAACGGGCAGTTGAGTAAATAACTGAAACTGTTGGCCAGACCATAAACGCAACGATGTAAGTCATGGTCCTATCCGAATACCGGAATATGGATTGACTGAAAATGCGGGATTACGACAAGGTGAATTACATAAAAACTCTTACCTCCTCGTACAGTATGAAATATGAAAATTCTTGTGATTACTGCGCACCCTGACGACGTCGACTTTGGTGCCGGTGGAACAGTTGCTCTGTGGGTTTCTGAAGGCCACGAAGTGGTGTACTGCCTGGTTACTGACGGTCAGGCTGGCGGATCTGACAACACCATTACACGCGATGAGATGGCACGCATTCGTCGAAAAGAGCAAACTGCAGCGGCAAACATTCTTGGCGTTACCGAACTGCACTGGCTTGGATTCCCCGACGGTGCTGTTGTTCCCGACTTGAACTTGCGACGCGAAATCAGCGCGGTCATTCGCACGGTCAAACCCGACCGTGTGCTCACACAGTCTGCAGAACGCAGATACGACCGCATTTACGCATCACATCCCGATCACCTTGCAACCGGTGAAGCTGCACTCTGTGCCGTGTACCCCGATGCAAGAAATGAATTTGCGTTTCCAGAGTTGCTGAGCGAACGCGGACTTGCACCGCACAGTGTTCCTGAAACGTGGATCATGGCAGGTCCAAACCCCAAGCATTTCGTTGACACCACCGACATGCTCGACAAAAAAATTGAGGCGTTGCTGTGTCATGCAAGTCAGCATCAAGAACCCGCAGAACTACCTATGCGAATGCGCGGATGGGGTGAACAAATTGCTCAAGCAGGAGGCTTGCCTGCGGGAAGAACTGCCGAAGCGTTCTTAGTAGTCGATACGAAATAGTTCTTCGCTACGGAAGAACAGTTGTTTCTGTTGGCACTGTGGATTCGACCAGCGCAGGGTCAATGGTTGTTTCCGTTGGAATAGTTGTTTCAACAACTGTTGTTTCTACAGCAACAGGGGCAGTAGTTGTAGAGCTCAATTCTGGAATGCTGACATAGGAATAGTTCTTCACTGGCTGGGGTTGACCGAGCCAGAACCCAAACGACACCAAGAACACAACGATTGAAAACAGTGTTGAATTGCGTGGTCGACGTAACTTCATGCCGTTACCTCTCCGCTCACCTTGATCGCCGCATAGGTGCTACGAAGTTCTGCAGCAATACGACGGCGCAGTTCGCGCTCAACCTTCCATTGCTGAACTGGAAGCGAACGCCCTGCAACGCGTACTTCAACATCGGCTTCACCCAGGTTGTCTACGCCTTGCACACTCGGTACTTCGATCAACATGTCGGCAAACTTTGGATCACGAGCCATTTCTGAACAAACACGGTCAATTCGGATGATCTCTTTTTCAATGTCACTTTCTCGCGGCAGAGGAACAGTCACGAGAACGCGCGACCAGTCGCGAGACATGTTCACGTTTTGACGTAACTGCCCATTAGCAATACTGATGAGGTCGCCGTCAAAGGTGCGAATCTTTGTAACTCGCAGCGTCACTTCTTCTACGCGACCTTCCGCCCAACCAACGATGCCGAATGGTCCAAGGCGCACAATGTCACCGACACCAAATTGACGCTCCGCAATGATGTACAAACCAGCGATGATGTCGCCCACCATTTGCTGCGCACCAAAACCCAAACCGGCACCTGCGACCGAACCGAGAAATACCAGCGCAGATGGTGGCAAATTGAGCCGCAAGAAGACCGAAGTAGTTGCAACGGCAATGACGATGAAATTGATTCCCCAGCGCAGTGCGCCAAGCACCGCTGCGCGATGTGCTCCCGTGGACAGTGCTGACATGTCCGAATTGTCTGGATTTCGATTCTTTACGCTCAAAATTTGTTGGTCGGCAAGGAACGCGACCAAACGCATCACAACATGTGCGCCGGATATAAACATGATGATCGCAACGAGGTCAACCCGGATCCACTCAGAAACGGTGTCCCTGCCGGTTGCGGCAATCAAAACGGCTAATGAACTCATCGCTACAAGACTACGAGAACCACAGGTGGCGACTGTGGCATGGCACACTTGGAACATGGACACAGAAATCGGCAAGTTACGCAGGCTTAACCTCATTGCGGGATTGCTTCATCTCGCATCCCTCATCGG
>BJFW01000041.1 GCA_014190095.1 Actinomycetes bacterium
GACGATTTGCAGGTCACAAAGCCGCGCTTGTGTGTTGTGCGATTTTAGGTTTGTTAGTTCTTGCAGTTGTACTGTCCCCACTGACAACTAGATACGGTGTAAACGAATCGGTAAAAGCGCCGCCTAATTCGTTCCTTCCACCTTCGAAACTCGCTTGGCTTGGTACGGATGACATTGGTCGCGATTTGTATAGCCGTCTTATTTATGGCACCAGAGTGTCGCTACTCATCGGACTGTTCAGCGCATTCATCTCGGTGTTTGTTGGCTGTGTCGTTGGGGCGGTAGCTGGCTTCCGCGGAGGTCGATTTGACGACGTAATTATGCGCGTTACTGATCTATTTCTTGCCTTCCCATTCTTGGTCGCGTTGCTCGTTGTGAGAAACATGTTTGGTTCAATTGAGTGGCTTACCTTCATTGTTGGTGAAGTGAGCTCGCTGCGCTTCACAATTTTCTTGCTGTCATTTTTTGGATGGATGGGTGTTGCCCGCATTGTTCGCGGACAAGTGCTTGCCCTTAAGGAGCGGGAATTCATTGAAGCAGCACGTGCATCTGGTGCTTCAAGGTCATACATCATTAAGCGCCACTTGCTCCCAAACTCCATTGGTCCAATCATGGTTGCACTTACGTTCTCGGTTGTTGCTGCTATTTCTGGCGAAGCAACATTGTCGTTCTTTGGTTACGGACCTCAGCCAGGCGCTGGCGCGACTTCACTTGGACTATTGGTTGGACAAGCGAAGGGTGCAGTGCAAACCGGATTCTGGTGGATTGCGCTGTTCCCATGTCTCGTACTGGTAATCATTTCACTGTGCATAAATTTCATCGGCGATGCTCTTCGCGACGCTACTGATCCAAGAATGGACGCGGGTAAGTAATGTCAAGTTCGGTCTTACAAATTCGTGATCTTCGCGTCACATTTAGCACCCAAATGGGCGAATTGCGGGCGGTACGTGGTATTGACGTTGATGTAGTGCCCGGCGAGATTCTTGGAGTCGTGGGTGAATCAGGGTCTGGTAAATCGGTTTCATTCTTGGCAGCGATGGGCTTGCTTCCTAAGAGCGCCACGATCACGGGAAGCGTAGAGCTCGACGGAGTTGAATTGATCGGAGCAGGACGTAAAGCAATTCGATCAGTTCGCGGCAAATCGCTTGCGATGGTGTTCCAAGATCCTTTGTCTGCTTTGAACCCGGTCCATAGAGTCGGCGATCAAATTGTCGAAATGATTCAATCCCACCAAGATATGAACACTCATGATGCGGAGAAAAAGGCAGTTGAATTATTGGAAATCGTTGGTATTCCGCAGCCCGATGAACGCGCTCTTCAATACCCGCACGAGTTCTCAGGAGGAATGCGCCAGCGCGTTGTAATTGCAATGGCCATTGCAAATAACCCAAAGGTGTTGATTGCCGATGAACCAACCACTGCACTCGACGTCACCGTGCAGGCCCAAATTCTTGAAGTGATTCAGCGAGTGCAACAGACGTTTGGAACAGCTGTCGTGCTTATCACCCATGACCTGGGAGTAATTGCGCGAGTGGCAGACAGCGTCAATGTGATGTATGCAGGCCGCAACGTTGAAAGCGGTTCGGTTCAATCACTATTTGATCATCCGAGTCATCCATATACGCGCGGACTTCTTTCGTCGCTGCCTCATGAAGGAATCGAACGGCTGAACCCGATAGCAGGATTCCCGCCAAATATGCTTGCGCCACCTTCTGGGTGTGGCTTCGCTCCACGTTGTCAACATGCAACTAAGGCGTGCAGTGCAGAGTTGCCAGCGCTTGCGCCTTTTGAAGACCTTCTCACATCCTGCATTCGTGCAGACGAACTTCGTGTTGGTAGGCGGTCGTGAACACTCAATCTGAGGCGTTGCTGAGCGTTCGAAATTTGGTGAAGAACTTTGAAATGCGGGCAAACAGTGGATTACGCAAGACCAAGCGCATAGTTCAAGCTGTTGCCGACGTTTCATTTGATGTGAAGGTAGGCCAGACACTTGGGTTGGTGGGCGAGTCAGGATCTGGAAAGACGACGGTTGGGCGATCCGTGCTACAGCTCATTCAGCCAACCTCAGGTGAAGTCATTTTTGAAGGTCAAGATCTCACGAAGTTGAGTTTTGAGCAGTTGCGTGAAGTGCGAAGGCAGATGCAGATTGTGTTCCAAGACCCCTTTGCATCACTTGATCCGAAGATGACAGTTGGAAGTTCAATTGCAGAACCTCTTGTCGTGCAGGGCGTTTCAGGTAACCACCAAGAAAAAGTTGCCGAGTTACTCGATTTGGTTGGGCTAGCTGCAGACCACGCGAAAAGATTCCCGCATGAGTTTTCAGGTGGTCAGCGCCAACGTGTCGGAATTGCACGAGCTTTGGCACTTGACCCCAAATTGATCGTCCTCGACGAGCCGGTGTCGGCACTAGACGTCAGTATTCAAGCCGGAGTGGTGAACCTGTTTTCCGATTTACAGAAGCGTCTTGGTATGTCGTACATCTTCATTGCACATGATCTTTCGGTTGTGCGTCACATTGCAGATCACGTTGCGGTGATGTATCTCGGAAAGATTGTCGAACTTGGTGAAAAGAATGCGGTGTACCGAAACCCTTCTCACCCGTACACCAAAGCGCTGTTGTCTGCTGTTCCTTTGCCGAATCCAAAGGTGGAGCGTTCGCGTCATCGCATCATGTTGGAAGGTGATGTGCCTTCTCCTGTAAACCCTCCAACTGGATGCCGTTTCCGCACCCGTTGCTGGAAGGCCACAGATTTGTGCGCAGCAGAGGAGCCTCAATTAATAGTTCGGCCAACAGGTCAACAATCTGCATGCCATTTCCCTGAATAGTCGTTACAGCACTTAATCGGTAGGCTCTAACCGTGCGTAATTTCATCACCATTGTCACTATCGTCATCAATGTTCTGTCACTCATCGCCCTCGTAACGGGCGTTTTGCTCCATAGCGGACGAGGCGGTGGATTGAGCGACATGTTTGGTGGAGGTGGAGGAGCAGCGCTGGGCTCTGCAGCGGCGGAGCGCAACCTCAATCGCATCACCACTGTTTTCGCACTTGTTTGGGTGATCACGGTTGTTGCGTTGGGAATGTTTCTCGCCTAAGCGGGCCGGATAACAGGTAAAATCAAGGACCACGTCGGAGTGGCGAAATTGGCAGACGCACCAGCTTGAGGGGCTGGCGCTCGAAAGGGCGTAGGGGTTCAAGTCCCCTCTTCGACACCATTGTTTGTAGCATTTGTTAATGGCCATCGTTGATGCTTACGAGGCACTTTCTGTAGTTGAAAAGCATGCGATCCAAAAGCGGACGCTACGTGTTCTCGTCCTAGGACAGATGTCAGGTTCTGCGGCACTGTCAGCGGCGGTGACGGTTGGTGCCTTCGTTATTCAGGACATGCTCGGTCAGAAGACACCATGGGGAGGTATCGCCTCTGCAACGGTGACCGTTGGTACAGCTTTCATGGCTCAGGTGCTCTCGCGATTGATGTTGCGTCAAGGTCGACGTCGCGGCTTGATGCTTGGGTACTCACTGGCCTTGCTTGGTGGATTAATTGCTGGATCCGGAGTGGAATTCCAGTCTCTGTCTGTGTTTCTCATTGGATTGTTTCTATTCGGAAATGGGCAATCAGCAAATTTACTCTCACGCTATGCAGCAACAGATTTAGCTGAAGCGAACCAACGTGGTGCGGCGATGAGTCGGATTCTTTTTGCTTCAACTTTTGGTGCAGTTCTAGGACCAGTGTTGATCAAACCAGCCGAACACCTAGGCCAAGATCTTTTCGGTTGGAATCTCTACACGGGTCCGTGGGTTTTTTCGGGTTTGTTCTTCATCACGTCATTTGTGAACGTTGCTCTTCGCCTAAAGCCAGACCCACTCATCGTCAGTGGAGGAACCCTTTCTCAAAGATCAACAAATACGCAGTCAAATGACGAATCACAACCA
Source organism: Actinomycetes bacterium (assembly GCA_014190095.1). GTDB lineage: Bacteria > Actinomycetota > Acidimicrobiia > Acidimicrobiales > Ilumatobacteraceae > UBA3006. The sequence continues at coordinate 3,934 of BJFW01000041.1, forward strand.
AGTGTTGTGCAGTTTCTGGTTTCGTCTCCACGCACCAGATTGTCCTTTTATGGGATAGTTGTTTCTCACGTCACCATGGTTGCTGTCATGACCATGACTCCCGTTCATCTGAGAGAACATGGGCATGAAACGGTCAGTGCGTACATTATTTCGCTACACATTGCTGGAATGTATGCGTTCAGTCCTCTCGTGGGCAGATTCAGCGACACAAAGGGCAGATTGAACACGTTGCTAGTTGGTTGCGTTGTACTGATTGCGAGCACGGTGCTGTCGGCCATGGCTGGCAGTAACCCTGCTGTTTTCTTTCCGTCATTATGGTTACTGGGTATCGGATGGAGTTTCGGATTGATTGGCGCTTCAAGTCTGCTCATTGATTCGGTGCCAATTGAACAGCGAGTGCGTGTCCAAGGAGCAGCCGATGTAGCCATGAGCCTGTTTGGCGGCTTAGCAGGATTCTCTAGTGGCTTTATTCGAAGTTCCATCGGGTTTCCGTGGCTATCGCTTCTCGGCACATTCATTGTTCTGGCGCTCATTGCTGTCTTACTATTGAACATTGTTCGAACCCAACAGGAGTAAGCATGCCGACGTGGAGAAACTGGGCTGGAAACCAAAAGTCACACCCATCGGTAATTGAGATGCCCACTTCTGAATCTGAAGTGATTGCGGTTGTGAATCGTGCGGTTAGCAGTAAACAGTGTGTGAAAGTCGTTGGTTCTGGCCACAGCTTCACTGGTATCGCAGTACCTGATGAAGTGATGATTGATCTATCGAAGATGAATCAAATCATCGCCGTGGATCGAGTACATGGTCTAGTAACTGTGCAGGCAGGAATCGTACTGAGTGATCTCAATACCCATTTGGAGGCACAGGGTTTGTCCATGCCAAATCTCGGAGATGTCACGTATCAAACGCTTGCGGGCGCAGTTTCCACATCAACGCATGGAACAGGTTTGCAACGGACAGGACTGGCCGCCCAGATCGATTCATTCCGATTGGTCACTGCAGCGGGTCAATCCTTGGTGTGTAGCAAGCAGCAAAACGAAGACATCTTTCATTGTGGGCGAGTGTCGCTCGGCGCTCTTGGCGTGATTACGGAGATGACCCTTAGGGTTGTTCCTGCGTTCAACCTTCGAGCAGTTGAGCAACCGATGCGCATCGATTACGTTCTGGACAATTTTTCACGCCTCATTGACGAGAACGATTTTTTTGAGTTTTATTGGATTCCACATACGAAGTGGGCTCTCACTAAAGCGAACAATGTCAGTACAGACCCAGTTGACTCACCAGGCAGATTTCGAACATGGTATAACAAGATGTTCCTAGAAAATTATGCATTCGGTTTGTTGTGCCGCATTGGTCGACTGTTTCCGCGCTTGATTCCAAAGCTGGCAACCGTGCTTCCGTCAACTGGTCGTGTGGAGTACGTGAACATCAGCCACCGAATATTTAGCAGCAAGCGGCTGGTCAAGTTTTACGAGATGGAGTATTCCATCGCTCTGGATTCACTGGCCCCTGCATTACGAGAAGTGATGAAGATGGTCGACGATCGCGGCTTTCGCATCAGTTTCCCTGTCGAAGTTCGATGCACGGGGAGCGACGACATTCCGTTGTCCACGTCAACGGGTAGGCGCAGTGCTTACGTTGCAGTACATATGTTTAAAGGCTCCGAGTATGCCGAGTATTTTGCACATGTAGAAGCGATTCTGCGTAAGTACGAAGGACGTCCGCACTGGGGAAAGATACATAATCTCGATGCGAGCGACATTTCTAGCCTGTATCCTGAATATCAGCGTTTTATTGAAGTTCGGAACCGACTCGATCCCGAGGGTGTGTTCACAAACGACTATTTGCGTCGTGTGTTGGGTTGCTAGCCCTTCACAACCACAGGAACATACCTGAGGACCCCCAAACACATACAGATCGAGGATTTTTTGATGACGAAAACATGGTCAGAACTTGGCGTGCCCAAGAACATTATTTCAGGATTGGTTGCACGCGGAATTGAAACTCCATTCCCAGTTCAGGAAGCAACATTGCCAGACGCACTTGCAGGTAACGATATTTGCGGAAAAGCTCCAACGGGATCGGGTAAAACGCTTGCATTTGGTATTGCAATAGCCGTCAAGGTAACCAAGAGTCGTCCAGGTCGTCCAACAGGTTTAGTGCTCGTGCCAACGCGGGAACTTGCAGCGCAAGTAGCAAAAGAAATCTCGTTGTTGTGCGGCGGAAGTGATATTCGTGTATCTGCTGTTTATGGTGGCGCAGGATATGGGCCACAAGTAAAGGCCGCTCGTGCATCCAGCATCGTGGTCGCAACTCCGGGTCGGTTAGAGGACCTCATCAAACGTCGTGATCTCGATTTAGGGGCAGTAGCTGTTGCGGTCATCGACGAAGCGGACCGTATGGCCGACATGGGATTTATGCCATCCGTCAAGCGGATTATGCGTTCGGTTACAACCAATCGTCAAACATTGTTGTTCTCTGCAACCCTCGATGGCGACGTCGACATGCTAATTCGCGAGTTTCAAAACTCACCAAAACGTCATGCTGTTGCAACTGCTGAGAACGCAGGAGAAATTGACCACTTGTTCTGGAATGTGTCGCGCGATAACCGCACCAAAGTGCTTGCCGAGATTGCCACACAGTATGAGCGTGCAATCGTGTTTTGCCGAACAAAGCACGGTTCCGATCGACTCGCCGGAAATCTCGAATCAATGGGCATCAACACCTGCGTCATTCACGGTAACCGGAGCCAGGCGCAGCGTGAAAAGGCTCTTGAGCAGTTCCGTCGCGGAAAAGCAACCGTCATGGTTGCTACCGATGTTGCAGCGCGAGGAATTCACATTGATGCTGTTCCAGTTGTTGTCCACTTTGATATGCCCGAAGATCCCAAGGACTACATTCACCGTTCGGGTCGCACAGGCCGTGCAGGAATGAAGGGTACGGTCATCTCTTTGATTGATAAATCGATGCGCCGCACCACAACTTCGTTATGCCGAGGAATGAAGTTTGACGTCATTTACGACGAACCTAATTTCGATCTCAGTGAACCAGCAAAGCCGGTTCGCCCAGGCGAAATTGGAGCGGTTGTTGCAACGCTGTTGAAGGTTGAATCAGACTAAAGACAGATGTCCTGTGGGCGCACGGGAATGCGCTCGATATCTTTGCCGATTGCGTTTCTGATGGCAGCAACAATCGCGGGAGTCACCGAGATACATGGTGGCTCACCAATACCCTTTGCTCCAAGTGGGGCCTGAGGTTCATTTTCCTCAATCATCACGGCTACAACTTCGGGAGCGTCAAGTGCTGTTGGCAACAAGTAGTCAGTAAAACTAGGGTTTCGCACCTTTCCGTCTTGCATAACGATCTCTTCCATGACCGCTAGGCCTAGTCCCTGCGCGATGCCACCTTCCACCTGTCCAATTGCAGAAAGCGGATTTAACACCCTGCCAACATCTTGAGCAGTTGCAATCTGTACTACTTTGACCAAGCCGAGTTCGGGGTCGACATCGACGACTGCTCTGTGAGCGACAAAAGCAAATGCGGTATGGCAGTTACCCTGTCCGTTCTCGTCTAGTTCTTCGGTGGCGCGATGATGGTGTTCGAATGTTTCGCTGAATTCAATTCCGTCAGATGCCTCTTCAACCGAAATTCGAAATGTTCCCACTTGATCAGCAATGTCGGTGCCATCAATTACTAGACGCAGGGGATCAATGTCGTGCATTTTGCCAACATGATGGAACAGTCGTTCGCGAACAAGACGACAAGCGCCATCTACGGCTCCACCGCTCATCCATGTTTGACGTGACGCTGATGTTGATCCAGCAGATCCGATCTGAGTATCAATCGGCTCAATTATCACTTCGTCAACACCAAGCACGCTACGTGCAATTTGTGGAGCAAGCGTGACGAATCCTTGTCCAACTTCAGATGTTGCAAACTTGAGTGAAGCGACACCATCTTTGAGAATGCAACGTGCTGTTGCGTAATCATCGAATCCTTCGCTGTACATGAGGTTCTTCATGGAAACACCCCAACCGATTCCACGAACGATGTTGGATCGCGATGCCGTCAGGCCGCTACCACCGGGAAGAGCAAGTTCGTTGATGGTTTTGCCCAGAGGTTCAGGCATTGGAATTGCATCGGTCTCGGTAATACAACGCGCAACTGGAGCAACGCTTTCCATGATTTGTCCAGTGATGAGCGGATCGCCTGTGACCATTGCATTGATTAAACGAACTTCGACGGGTGATTTACCGACAGCAGCAGCGATCTTGTCCATCTGCGACTCGTGTGCAAAGCAGGCTTGCACGACACCAAAGCCGCGCATTGCTCCACAGGGCGGGTTATTGGTTCGAACTGCGAAGCCATCCACCGTTGCGTTATCGCATTTGTATGGGCCTTGAGTGTGCGTAATGCCATTGATGAGTACGGCGGGCGATGTGCTGGTGTACGCGCCGCCGTCAAATACAAAACGAGCGTCGATCTTGACAATTTTGCCGTTTGCATCTGCGTGGTGACGCATGAAGATGGTTGCTGGATGGCGGTGAACATGGCCGAAGAAGCTTTCTTCGCGGCTGTATTGCATCTTGATTGGGCGACCGGCTTTGAGAGCAAGCAAGCAGCAATGGACTTGCAAGCTGATGTCCTCGCGAGCACCGAATGCTCCACCAACTCCGCCAAGTGTGAGTCGAACTTTCTCCGCAGGTAGGTTGAGGCACGCTGAAATTTGCTTCAAGTCCTCATGGAGCCATTGAGTTGCTACATGCAGATGAACTCCAAGTCCGTCTGAGTCGGGGATAGCCAGGGCGGCCTCTAGCCCTAAGAATGCCTGATCCTGCATGCCAATCACGTATTCACCTTCAACGACAATTGGTCCTGTCGCAAATTGGTCGCCGCGGATGATGCGTTGATGGCGAATGACGTTGCCATCTGGGTGAATCGGATCGTGCGCACCAGAAACTGCATCTTCTGGGTCAGTTAGTGGAATCAGCACCTCGTACACCACGCTGATGAGCGCAAGTGCGCGCCTGCATGTTTCTGGGTGGTCGGCAGCTACGGCTGCTACTGGCTCACCCATATAGCGAACGAAGTCTTGTGCAAAGACTGGTTGATCGCTACTGATGAGACCGTACGTAGGTTTACCAGGAACATCGCGCGCGGTGATAACGCAGTGCACACCCGAAAGAGCAAGAGCATCAGAAGTGTCAATAGAAACGATGCGTGCATACGGGTGTGGAGAGCGCAGCGTTGCACCCCACAACATGTTCTCGGCGTGCATATCTGAAGTGAATTCGAAACTACCTTGAACTTTGTGAGCGCCGTCGGGGCGTAGCGCACTCGTTCCAAGGACGTCCCTTGGCTTGGTGACTGTCGACGAAGTTGCCATACTTACTGTTCAACATTTCTCGACCGAATGGTCGCTTCAACGGCAGCGAAAACGCGACCGTAACCAGTGCACCTGCAAATGTTTCCAGAAATAGCTTCCTTCACTTCAAATTCAGACGGCTGAGGGTTCTTCTCAAGCAGATGGTGCACTGCAACAATTAGGCCTGGCGTGCAAAATCCACATTGCACTGCTCCCTCATCAACGAAGCTTTGTTGCACGTCGGTAAGTGCAGATTCAGTCGTGATTCCTTCAATAGTGACAATCTCGCTATTTATTGCGGTTGCAGCCATTACCAAACATGCACACACTGCTGCATCATCCATAAGCACTGTGCAGCTGCCGCATTCACCTTGTTCACATGCACCTTTGGTTCCTGGGAGGCCGAGGCGTTCACGAAGCACATACAGAAGGCTTTCGCCAACCCATGAGTCCTGTACTTGGTGCGTTTTTCCATTCACGCGAAGTTGATAAAACTCATTTTCACTCATTGGTAAGCCTTCCTTAACAAGCGTGAAGCGAGAACCGAAATCGCATGTCGTCTGTATTCGGCAGTGCTGCGATGATCGTCAATTGGTGATGATTCGGCTGCAGCACGTCGTCCAAATTCGCTTGCCACATCAAGTGAAATGGACTGACCAGCAGAGAGGTCATGCACTGATTTAAGCCATGCCTCGGACTCACGGCACCTAATGATGGTTGGTCCAACGGAGCCGAGCGCTATACGAACATTGGCATTCTCATGGTCTGCAACCAAGCAAGCTGAAGCCACTGAGATGACCATCGCATTGCGAACACCTACCTTTGAATAGCCTTGCCAACCATTAACGACAGGGAAATCAATTGCTGTGATGATCTCGTCATGCTGACGAACGCTACGTTTTACACCTGTCATGAAGTCATGAATTGATACGACACGACTTGAATCGAGCGTGTTCAGATGAATCATTGCATCAAGAGCAAACATCACGGGCAGAGTGTCGCCAGCAGGGGAACATGTGCCGAGGTTTCCGCCGAGTGAACCGGTAGCACGTATCTGAGGAGACCCTACCGTTCGTGATGCCTGTGCCAATGCAGGAATAGCAGAGAGCACTGGCTCGCCTTCCAAAACTGAATAAGGAACACCTGAACCGATGGTCATGATTCCTGAGGTAACTGTACGAATCGTGCGAAGCTCTTCAATGTCGCGAAGGCTCACCATGGTTGTCGGCTTTACGTGATTGAAATTGATCTCGACCATGAGGTCAGTACCACCTTGGATGAGACGCGCATCAGCATGCTCGCGCAACGCCGCAAGTGCCGTTGTCAATTCTTTAGCAACGATGACAGTCATGTCTAGTTGCCGTCCCAATCTGCGAAAGCATCAATCATTGCGTGCACATCACCAAGTGGGTACAAGATCGGGCAAGTCGCACCGTTATTCAAATAGTGACGCACCTGCTCTCGGGCTTCGGCTGGAGTACCGCTAGCTGTAAGCATTTGCACGATCTCGTCTGGGACCAACTTTGATGCTGCAGTCACTTGCTCGTGTGTTGCAGGCCATGTGAGAACTTCGCCAACCTGGTCGAGCAACGATTGCGGAACGCCTGAAGCCTTCATGATGTGTGGTTGTTGGCCAAGATACTGAGTAACCATTTCGCGAGCCATGTCTAACGCGGTCTGACGATCTTCGTGAACGCTGCACACCACAAGCTGAGGTCGATCGATATCTTCAATCTTGCGGCCGGCCTTATTTGCACCAGTTTGCAATGCCTCCATGGCTTGCTTGTTGTAATCGGGAGAGACCAAGTAATTCAGCACGACTCCATCGGCGATTTCTCCGGTGAGTTCCATCATTTGCATTCCGGTTGCGCCAATGTAAATAGGTACATCCTTTGCACGGCGCTCCTGATACACGTAATCAAGTTCAATTCCATCGAATTGCACGAACTCGCCATTGAAGGTGACATTCTCGTTATGCAAAAGCGCACGAACAGCAGTGACGATCTCGCGCATTGCCCGAAGTGGCTTGGAACGCGAGATGCCTACTTTTTGAGCCAATGGGTCCCACCAGGCTCCGATACCCAAAATAACTCGACCAGGTGCAAGGTCATCAAGAGTGGAAAACGTGGCAGCCAGTCGGGCTGGATTGCGGCTCCAACAGTCAACAACTCCCGAACCAACTTTGATGTTGTTGGTTACTGAAGCAAATGCCGCCATCGGAACAGTCGCCTCGCGCACCAATCTGCTCTCTGCTTGCCAAACGGCTTCGAAGCCCTTTGATTCTGCATACTGGGCAAATGCCATTCCTTCACGGATGGGGTGAGCGTCCTGCAGATAGATAGCCATACGCGCCTTGCCGGTCTGCGGATTGATTGCTGTTGCAGGAATGCTCATGCGTCCAACCTTTCAAATAATCTTTGTGCTTGTTCACGTGCTTTTGATCGAACTTCTTGTACATCCATTCGTGTCAGTTTTCCATTTTCGTACACGCGCTCATCGTCAACATCCACAGTGACCACCTGCATGTCAGTAGTGAAGGCGGTGTGCCATGGGCTATCCATACTGTCGTATGACCAAACAACTTTGTCGTTTTTGGCTTCTGGGAAGAATTGGTAGTTGTTATTAAGCCATGCGTTTACAACTGTTGGGTTCTGAGTGACGTCGTATTCGCGAAGACGCACATAAGCGAGGCGAGTTTCCTCCATCATGTTTGCTCCAATGCCGTCCGTTCCCAGAAGAATTGAGTTAGGCCGCTCTGTTGGTTTTGCGTATCCAACTGAATTGTTCATATTTGAACGAGGGTTGTGAACGATTGAACCCTTGAGATGTCGGTCTAAATGCACAGCATGCACAAGTAGCCAATCATCTTGGGCAAGCGATTCTAGACGTGATCCGGCATCGAGATCGTCAATGCCTTCGGCAACATGAATGTGCACACCTACGCCTAATGATGTAGCAAGGGCAGCAGCTTCACTTAGAGTTTCGTCTCCACAGGTAAACGCGGCGTGAACGCCGATCATTCCTCGACCACCGCTTTTTATAAATGCGAATCCTTCATCTAGACCACGTCGAGCTGCAGACGTCATTTTCACAGAGCGATCGACACTCGAATGCAAATTGCCGTTGTTATCCCATCTATCGGTAACGCCGTAGCTCGTGTTCACGCGTACGCCAACGTCGCGACAAGCCTTAGAAATAGTTGCGAGAGAACCTTCGATCGCATTCGGCGATTCATGGTGATCAATGATGCATGTTGTTCCACTTGCAAGAGCTTCAGCGGCTCCAAGTGCTGCAGACCAATAGATCATCTCAAGATCAAGCGCAGCATCTATTTGCCACCAGATGTTTTCAAGGATGGAAATGAACGAATCGGTGTTGCCTCGGGGGGCTGGCATTCCGCGAGCGAGCGAACTGTAGAGGTGATGATGAGCACAGACCATCCCTGGAGTTGAGTTGCTCATGGTTAATCCTCTGTGTCCGAATCGTCGCGTTTCATCGGCAACTTGGAACGCCACACACCATCAAAGTCGTGCAGGGCTGCGGCAACCGCACCAGCGGTTGGAACCAACCCGATTTCGCCAACGCCTTTAATGCCGTATGGCGAATTTGGTTGAGCAGATTCGACAAGTTGAACGGAAATCTTCGGTACGTCCTTTGCTCGAAGGATTCCTAGGCTGCGCAATGTTTTGTTTAGTGGGAAACCCGTCTCGGGGTCGCTAGGGAAGTCCTCGCTTAATGCATATCCAAGCCCCATGTGAACAGATCCTTCAATCTGTCCTTCGCAAAGCTGAGGGTTAACTGCTCGACCAACGTCGTGGGCCGCAACAACGTGTTCAATTTTCCCAGTTTCGCGATCAATAACTACCATCTGTGCTGCATATCCAAATGTGGAGTGAATAATCGGATTCTCTACGCCAGGTTCGCCAAGTTTGGTTGTCCAGTCAACTCGGTATTCACCGAGGTGATCCACCCCAGGTTCGCAATTGGCGGCGAGTGCTGCCTCACAAGCAGCCTTAACTGCACCTGCCCCCATGAGGGTTCCGCGTGAGCCTGTTGTTTGACCAAGGCCGAGTTCGCGTGTTGTGTCAACAATGACATCGATGAGAGAGCCATCAACACCAAGTTCTTCTACGGCAACTTGCTGTGCAACAGTGTTAATTCCTTGGCCCATTTCGGTCCAACCATGACGAACTTCTATTCGACCGTCATGCTTGAAGTGAACGACTGCTCGTGTGATTTCCTTAAAGCCATTTCCAAGACCACTGTTTTTCAGACCTAGGCCAA
>BJFW01000042.1 GCA_014190095.1 Actinomycetes bacterium
TTCGTTTGACAATGCAAGTGCGCCAAGCACGCACACCACTCAATATTTTGAGATTCTGGGCAATCGCGCCATTTATCACGAGGGCTGGATGGCCTCGTGTTTCCATGGTCGTCTGCCATGGATTCGCCTGCAGGGATTGGACTTTGATGGCCCTCAAGAAGTGTGGGAGCTGTACAACATCAGCGAAGACTTCTCGCAGGCCGTCAATCTTGCGGAACAGTTCCCTGAGAAACTTGCAGAACTGCAGGAACTATTTCATCAAAACGCAATTCAGTACGACATTTATCCGTTACGTGATGCAGGCTCACCTCGCAATGGTGAATATGCCGTGCCGCATTCACTGGACGGAATAAACAAAGTGACATACACGCGAGCACATGTACGCATGCCCGAGAGTTCAGTGCTGAATGTGAAGAACTGTTCGTGGAAGATGACCGCAGAAGTTGTCGTTCCAGAGGGCGGCGCACATGGAGTAATAGCCTGCCAAGGCGGAAATATGGCCGGCTGGTCGTTGTATATAGATGAATCGGGAATACCTACGTATCATTACAACTGGTTTGGTCATGTGCATTCCGTATTAGTGGACACTCAAGTGCTAAAGCCGGGAAGTCACGAGATTGTTGTTGACTTCGCCTATGACGGCGGCTTTGGAGCAGGTGGAGTTGCAACGTTGTTTGTCGACAATCGCGAAGCAGGAAGTGTGCGCATTGATAAGACCGTGCCCCTCGTGTATTCAATGAGTGGAGAAACGTTTGACATTGGTGTTGACACAGGATCGCCTGTAGGTAATTATCCGCACTTGTTCACATGCACTGCCGACATCGTTGGCGTCACCATTGAACGGCTTAATGAACCAAGTGCAGCAACGAAACAGAAAATGCGTGAAGGCGAATTCAAAGCGAGCATCAGCACGCAATAACTTCTTTACATCGTGCAGTTGTGCAAAGTCATGTCATTCGTCACAGACAGCATCTGAACACGCTTCGCTGAGTAATTGATCACTAAGTTAATTACATGAGAAAAATTATTACCTCCCTGTTCCTATCCGGTTTGGTGCTTTCAGTTGCTCCAATTAGTTCAGTAGTTGCAAAGGAGATTCCACCAAAAACCTATTCAACATGTGCGGCACTTCGTAAGGACTACCCAAATGGTGTTGCAGTGGATTGGTACTCCCGTGGAACTTCAAAAGCAGCAGTAAAGAATGAGGTCTACAACCTCAACTACCGAAAGCTGGACAAGAAGGCCACTGGTTTGATGTGTGCCCCAAAAACTAAGTAATTACTGAACGATGCGTTCGTAAGTAACTTTTCCCCGAAAAGTTGAGAATCCCACTGATGTATACAAACCGTATGCGCCAGTGGGATTTTCTGTGTCTACGTCTAGTGCGCCATGAGTTAAGTCATCTCGGCGGTAGGCGGCAAGTGCATGTGTGATGAGTGATCTGCCTATTGCTTTTCCGCGGTGTTCAGAAAGTGTTGCCAATTTGTCAATCCATCCAATACGTTTTCCTAATACTTCATCGTCGGACTCATACCGATGTGACAGCAACAGTCCAACAATGTTGTTGTTGGAGTCGAGCGCGAAGAACGACTGCTCAAGCCTTGCCGTAGAGCCATGAACGAGTTGATTCCAGCCTTCTTCACTTGTTGGGGTAGAGCCCCAATGGTCCATGAATGCAAGGTTTTTTACGATGTGCGCTTCTTCGTCGCGTGAGGAATCCCAAGCCACAATTGCATATCCAAAAGCAGTAAACACATCGGGGGAATCGGCAAGATCAATAATCAAGTCATCGTTCCAGCGCACTGGACTCATATTGAAACTTTGGAATAGCGATCCCGCGGATGAGTTAGTTGCACTCATATCCGACCGCAAATACTTCGGAATGGTTCGATTAGTTGAGCGCAGCAACGATTCGCCATGTTCTGATGCCCATTGCATCACCGCGGTTCCAACACCGTTTCCTCGAAACTCTGGTTTGGTTGTGCCAAAGATGTAGCAGCGCTCTTCTTTGGTTTCGGAAGGCAAGAAGATGGTGTAGCCCACGCCAATAATGTTTGATTCATGAACAGCGACCATGACATCGTGATCAAGATCGCAGTATGTTCCATCAAACTCTTCTGCAAGTTCTTCGGCTGTCTGGACAAAAACGAGGCCGTCAAAGGACAAACCTTCTGAAAGCAATGCGGCAATCTCTGGAAGATCTGATTGTGTTGCTTGACGAAGTTGAAACTGAAACGCTGTCATCACTGGGAAGAAGTTATTCCTTGGGATTCTGCTTCTGCAGCAATAGTTAGCCAGTGTTCTTCTGCTGCATCAACAGATTGTTGGGCGAGTGCTAGTTCTGCGCTCACTCGTGCCAGTTCAACGTGGTCACCACCAACTGCAGATAATTCACGTTCAAGTTTCTGTAACTTTTCGGTTGCCTGTGCAAGCGCCTTCTCGGTTTGCCCTAACAAACGACGTAATGTGCTTGGGCTCTTTGCCGGCTTCACCCTTGTTGGTTGTACCGAATCGATTGCAGGAGCGGACTTCAATTTTGGTGCAGTTTGATTGGTGGTTTGCTTGCCTCGTTGTTGCAACCAACCCGCGATTCCGCCAACTACTCGGCGAGTTCCGCCTTCACCATCAAGTGCTAAGACGTCAATAACCGTGCGGTCTAGGAATACACGGTCGTGACTAACCACCACCGCAATTCCAGGCCAATCGTCAAGATATTCCTCGAGTGCGCGCAAGGTGTCAAGGTCGAGATCGTTCGTTGGTTCGTCCAACATCAACACGTTTGGTTGTTCAATGAGCGTGAGTAGTAATTGCAAACGTCGTCGCTCGCCGCCAGAAAGTGTTGACAACGGTGCAAACTGCGAATCTCCATCGAACCAAAAACGCTTCATCAAGTTGATGTCTTCAACTGATGGGTTTCCTTTGTCGCCCATGACAGCTTCGCGAACTGTTTGTGACAAATTGAGTTCGCGACCAAGTTGGTCGTAGTACCCAATCTTTACGGTGCTACCTACTTCAACGCGACCACCAGTTGGCTGTAAGCGGCCGGCAATGAGATCGAGCAGTGTGCTTTTTCCGGCACCGTTTGGGCCAACGATGCCCAAGCGATCGCCAGGTTCAAGCGTGTAATCAAATGCATGAAGGACCTCGTGTTCAGCTGATTTTTCGGATGCCGGCCACGAAAATGCAATGCCTTGTAATTCAATGCCTTTTGAACCAAGGCGCTGGCTGCCAAGCGACAAGCCAAGTTCACCTTGGCGAGCTGGAGCATCTGCTTTGCGCGAGACCAACTCTTTTGCTGCGTCCATGCGAGCTTTTGGTTTTGTTGTGCGTGCCGGTGCTCCGCGGCGCAACCATGCAAGTTCGGTGCGAGCGAGGTTTTTTCGTACTTGTTCGGCGGTTGCTGCGCGTTCTTCACGTTCAATTCGGCCCGCAAGATATGCGGCGTAACCAGAACCTGCTGTTTTGCTGGTTGGAACATGCATGTATGCAGAGCCACGATCAATTTCTAACACTTTGTTAGTTACACGGTCGAGTACGTGTCGGTCATGGGTGACAAGCAACAGACCTCCCCGGTATTGCGCTAACCATTCCTCCAAATAGGAAATGGCATCAAGGTCGAGGTGGTTGGTTGGTTCGTCCAGAATGAGTGCATCCCATTCATTTACTAAGAGCTGGGCAAGAGCAACACGTTTTTGTTGGCCACCAGAAAGTTCGTCAGTACGTGCATCGAGCAACCCCGACATGCCCAGCTTGTCGAGCATTGCTTCACCACGCCAGTCTTCGCCAACTGCATCACGCACGGTTCCAGCAGGAAGCACGGGTTGCTGAGCAAGAATGCCGATTCGCGCGCCGCGCCCTCGGTGCACCACACCATTATCTGGGGAGTATTCACCGCTCAAGATGCGAAGCAAGGTGCTTTTGCCACAACCATTGAGGCCAACAATGCCTATGCGATCGCCTTCGGAAAGGGTGAGGGAGATATCGGTGAATAATGGTCGGTTTGGTCGGGATGCCGAAAGTTTTTGGGCATCAATCACGATCACAACATGAAATTCTATGGCTATTTATTGGTGAATTGGCGACGGACTACCATTTAGTCATGTCTACAACCCAACTTCGTGAGTCTTTGAAACAGCGAGCATGTGAGTCAATTGACAAACTGAAAAATGATCTTGTCGGAATTAGTCATGACATTCACGCTCACCCAGAGGAAAACTTCGAAGAGCATTTCGCGCACAAGCTTTTAACCGACGCCATTGGCGACAACAAGTTGGAAGTCACGCGTAAGGCATACGACATTGACACAGCATTTGATGTTGCAGTTGGCTCAAAGGGGACAACCGTTGCCGTGTTGTGCGAATACGACGCACTGCCAGGAATTGGTCATGCGTGCGGACACAACATCATTGCGGCTGCTGGACTAGGTGCGGGACTTGCACTTGCTGGTTTGGCAGAAGAAGCGGGCGGCAAATTGCGTCTGATGGGCACGCCAGCTGAAGAAGGTGGCGGCGGAAAAATTGAAATGGCTCGTAAGGGCGCTTTCGTTGGTGTTGATGCGGCCATGATGATTCACCCTGCAGACCGCGAACTTGCGCGCATGAATGCTATTGCTATTCAGCACTGCTTGGTGAAGTACACGGGTGAAGCTGCGCACGCAGCTGTTTCCCCGCACCTCGGACGAAATGCACTTGATGCAGCGGTACTTGGATACATGAATATTGCGGCATTGCGTCAGCACATCATGCCGACCGAGCGCATTCACGGAATCTTTTTGAAGGGTGGCGAGAAGCCAAACATCGTTCCTCGCGAAGCAGAGATGGATTGGTACGTTCGCTCAAACACCATTGAAACATTGCAGCCACTGAAAGAACGTGTTGCAGGTTGTTTGCACGGCGGAGCACATGCTGCTGGTTGCCACGTGGAATTGGAATGGCAGCCAAACCCATTTGCCGACATTGTTGACAACATTCCGTTGCTTGCTGCTTATGTTGAGAACTCAGCAAAGTTTGGTCGCATGTTGACTACTGAATACATGGCGGGAACTGGTGGTGGTTCAACGGATATGGGCAACATCAGTTACTTGACCCCATCGATTCACCCGATGATTGCAGTTGCACCACACGGCGTATCACTGCACACTCCAGAGTTCGCAGACTTTGCAACAAATGACGATGCAACGCGAGCAATATTGGATGGAGCAAAGATCATGGCAATGACCGCTATTGACCTCTGGACAAACGATGCACTGGTTGCCGAAATGCGCGAAGCATTTGGCGACGGTTACGTGCCGGAAGGCGTGCTTTAGTCGCGAGTTAGAGGTTTAGCTAAGCGCAACCCTGCAAGTTTGTCGGGCTCACTTAGCCCAGCCATAGCAATGTCAAAGTCGGGCAGTGCGTACACTTCGCCGTCGTCGGTGATCATGATGTAACGATCGAACTGAGCAAGGAATGTTCGGTCGTGGCTTACTGCAACCACGGTTCCCTCGAAGCCATCAAGTGCTTTTTCCAAGGCTTCAGACGACTCAATGTCCAAGTTGTCAGTGGGCTCGTCTAACAACAACACGTTGTGACCCTCAATTTCAAGACGCAAGATTTCGAGTCGGGCCTTTTGACCACCCGAAAGCGTTTCGAACTTCTGGCGTGCATTATTGCGTAGTCCGTAACGAGCCAATGTTTTCATGGCTTTTTCTTCCTCAGAAATGCGGTCAAGCACAATGTCCACACATTCACGGCCAAGGAAGTCTGGGCGGTTATTCACCTGAGTAAACACGCCAACAGAAGTTCGTGGACCAAAGGTGACTTGTCCTTCGGTTGGTTGATTTTCACCGCTCAATACCTTTAATAGGTGAGTCTTGCCCGTGCCGTTTGGACCAATGAGGCCAACGCGTTCACCGTGGTGGATCTCTTCGCTAAATGGCAAGAACAAATTGTCGATCGTTACCTTTTCAAGTTTTGCAACACGTCGTGCAGCATCGGCACCGCGAAGGCGTACATAAATTTGCTGATCGGCAACAGGTGGTGGAGGAGGTCCGGCGGCTACAAACTTTTCCCAACGTGTTTCGGCACCATTTGCTTTGGTCGCATTCTTGAAGTTTTGCGCGGCGCGTTGTTTCATGATCTTCATGTGATGAAACAAGCGGCGCTCTTCTTCATTCCAACGCTTCAAATCGTCACCGAGTAGCTCTTGGCGTTTCGCACGTGCTTCGGGGAAGGTTTTGTATGAACCACCGTGCACCCAGCAACCCGAACCTTCAATAACGATGACTTTGGTAGAGCACTGTTCAAGCAAAGTGCGGTCGTGACTCACCATCAAGATGGTGGACTTGCACGACTTGATCTGCTCTTCCAGCCACTTTCGAGTTGGAATATCGAGGTAGTTGTCAGGCTCGTCAAGTAGCAGTACATCTGCGCCGCTGGTGAGAAGTAGGTCGAGCACTAATCGCTTTCGCTCGCCTCCGGATAGTTCGGAAACGAGACGGACCGAAAAATCATCTACTGGTGTTTTCACGCTGCGTTGTGCAGATGCTTGCCACTTTGCTTCGAGGTCGTAACCACCAAGATCACCCCAGTCTGCGAGGGCGTTTGCATAACCCATTCCGTCGTCTTCGCCAGAGCCGAGCGCCTTTTCGGCGGCGACCAACGCGCGTCCTGCGGCTCGCAAATTTTTAGGGGCTACCTCAATCAACATTTCGCGCAACGTGTCGTTTGGCCGCGACATGCCAACGTCTTGCGTCATGTTCAGCATGGTTCCACCTATTGCGAATTCGCCACCATCGGCTTCAATTTCCTGAGTAAGAATTCGCAAGATGGTGCTCTTTCCTACGCCATTTGCACCAACTATTGCCGCGTGTTCGCCGGGTGAAACTTTGAAGCTCACATCAAAAAACAATTGGTCTGCACCAGGTGGTCCATATTCAAGTTCGCTCACCACGATGCTGCTCACGACCCTTAGTCTCGCGGCAAAAGCCCTCGGTAACACATGCTTTAGAGTGGCGGTATGCCACTACATCCACAAGCACAAGCAGTAGCCGATTTCTACGCAGCAATGCGCACTACTCCTTTCGAGGAGTTGTCACCAACAGATGCGCGGGCGTTGTACAGCGCTGGGCAAGTGCCAAGCACCGAAGTTGTGCACGAAATACGTGAGGTTCAAGCCGGATCAATCCCATGTCGCTTGTATCGACCTTCTGCCAAAACAGACCTCGGATTGCTTGTGTTTTTCCATGGCGGAGGATGGGTTATTGGTGACTTGAACTCACACGACGGCGTGTGTCGTTCTCTTGCCAATAAATCTGGACATGCTGTGCTTTCGGTCGACTATCGCTTAGCTCCCGAGCACAAATTTCCTGCCGCATTTGACGATTGCGTAGCAGCAGTGAAATGGGCGTTTGAAAATGCAAAGAGACTAGGAATTGACAATTCGCGTATGGCAGTTGGTGGCGATTCTGCAGGAGGAAACTTGGCTGCGGCAGTAGCGCTTGCTGAAGTGGTTCCGTTGAAGTTTCAGATGCTGATTTATCCAGCAGTCGATATGCGAATGGAATCACCTTCAATCAATGAGAATGCCAATGCACCAATTCTTACAAAGGCAGTGATGTCTTGGTTCGTGGCTCATTACATGAGTAGCGATGCAGACAGAGCAAACATCAACGCCTCGCCAATGCTTGCCAGTGATGAACAGCTAAAGAAAATGCCTCCAGCAATTGTTGTTACTGCTCAATACGATCCGCTTCGTGACGAAGGCGAAGCCTACGGAAAGCGGCTTGTTGAAAACGGTGTCTCAACAACGGTTACTCGTTACAACGGTGCATTCCATGGATTCTTCAACATGATCACCATTTTGGATGATGCGCAATCAGCGCACGCCCAAGCATCAACTCTGTTGAAGAAGTATTTGGACTAATGAATTATTCGTTGCCCTGCACGCGCTCAAGTTGCGTGTTGTCGGCAGCAAGAAGGCCAAGTGCATCACCGGGTGTAATTGCTGTGCAGAATTCGCCGTGCAAGTTGGCAACAGTCATGTCGTGCACGAGCTCGGGGTCGTAGTCGGCGCCGTCCCAACCAATTCGATTTGAAGTGGAGCAGCAGTCAGGAACGAGGTACGTGTCAAAGCCAAGGTTTCCTGCCATGCGAGTAGTGGTCTCCACGCACATGTTGGTGAAGAAGCCAACGATCACCAGGCGTTGAATGCCCTTGCGACGAAGTTCAATTTCTAAGTCGGTACCGACGAATCCGCTATTCACATCTTTTTCCACCACGATGTCGCCAGGTTGAATTTCAAAGCCTGGTTTTTGGTCTCCAGTTGGGAGCGAGAATTTCAGTGGTGAATTAGCTTCGCGTGAGTCGTGTCGCGTGAAAGCGATGGGTAATCCCTTTTCGCGGAAACCGGCAAGCAAGCGAAGCATGTGTGATTCGGCATCTGGATTATTGCGACGACCAGTTGGTCCGCCCCAGTGTTGAAGAACATCAACACCCTTTTGCACGTCAATGAGTAGGAGGGCAGTTTCTTTTCCAAATTGGCGAATCATGGTGCAAATGCTACTTGCGACGTGAGTCGCGGGCGGCGGGCATCCAGTTTTCGCCAGCCGTTGCATCAATACGAGCGAGAAACTTGTGGCCAACTGGCTCGATGAGCGTGCAGTATTTCTCGGTCAGTTCGGCACCCAGTGATCGCCATGCCTTTTCGCACAGCTCATTGGTCTTGTCTTCGATGTATTCGCGATAGGCGAGGCCTGCCTCATTAATGCGACCATCGGTTACAAATCCACGTGCGTCGAGAACGTTCCAAGCTTCCTCTAGTTGTGCGTCGTCGGCTCCGCGACTTCGTGGAATCCAATCGCCGGGGTAACCCAGGTACGCATCATGCAACAGTCCCGCCTGCACACCACTGATGTCTTCGCTAGCGAGGATGGCAAAGTGGGTGTCACCACGCCATTCACGAATGCAGTTCACGGCTAGCCATGCACTGAGTGCAGGGTTATCTTCGTTACGCGGCCAAGCCTTATGTGCCGCGTACACGGTGTGTCCGGCAATAGGTAGCGAATCTGCAGCAGCCCACAGCTGAGGAGCAAGTGCGCCAAGTTCGTTCACGATTTCAGGTGCATACTCCTGCAACCCTGCAACAACAGCCTCGTTGCGTACACGGTATGCGTCTTCAAAGGTGGTGTGTTGCCGCGCAACATCGAGACACAGATTGATGAACTCTGAACGTATGGAATAGAACACCGCTGTCACTACGTCGTTTCCTGCTTGTGCCAGCGGGGCAGAGCGGGTGGTGATGTAATACCCAAGACCATTAGGAACACCCAGTTCGGTGAACAGGCGAATGCCTGTTGGATCCCAATAGATCCAGCCGATTAATCGGTGTGAAGCAAGCGATGCTCGCGCAGAAAGCGTTCGCCAATCGGTCATATGAAGACCGTAGCAACAGTGCAACAATGTAAACGAACCATGGGTAATTCATATGAGCACTCCAAGCCTGTTTAGCGACAAGCGAGAGTTGCTGCCATTTGATGGAAGCGCATTGCTGATTCCAAAATTTTTTGAACCTACGCAGACGGCACACTTGTTTCAGCAGATCATGGATCAAACTCCGTGGGAAATGCCGGAAATGGTGATGTTTGGAAAGAAGTATCCGCAAGCGGGACTATCCACGTGGTTCACCAACACCAACGTGAACTACATGTATTCAGGAATTACACGAACCCCACACGCCATGACTCCAGTGCTTCAGGCGGTGATGGATCAATGCACAGCAGCATCTGGTGCGGAATACAACTCGGTGCTCGTCAACCTGTATCGCGATGGCAATGACAGTGTGAGTTGGCATGCAGATAACGAGGAAATCAACGGCAGTGAGCCAACCATTGCCTCGGTGAGTCTTGGCGCGACTCGCAGGTTTGATCTTCGGCATAAGGAGTCTGGCGAAACCGTACGTGTTGACCTGGAAGATGGTTCACTGCTGGTGATGTCGGGATTATCGCAACACTGTTGGGTACATCAAATTGCAAAAACGAAGACGAAAGTTGGTCCTCGCATTAACTTGACGTTCCGAAAAGTGATTTCTAACGCGAAGACTTAACACGTTGTGCAGCGTGAATGTGATCAACGGTGAGTCCGCAACAACCGCCAATCAATTGCACTCCCATGTCTAGCCATTCGGCATAAAAACCCTCGAGTTTTTCTGCAGGGATCACTTCTGTGAAGTTCCAATTCGGCATTTCGAAATATCCACTGTCGGGGTATGCGCCAATTGGCCCTGAAAACTTCTTGCGAACCATGGAGATGGTGTCACTCACTGCTTGTGGTTGAGTGTGCATCACGCTGACTACATCGACACCTTTTTCTGGAATGAGGTCAAGAACGGCTTTAAGTGGTGATTCTTGTGCAAGGTTGAAGCTAATGATTTTTCCAGCGTCGTTACGCCTCGCTGCTAAACCGAACCACACAGGTAAACCGGTGTCGAGTGCAGCCTGTAGAGCCATTGCCGTGCGATTCTCCTCGTACATCATTTCCAGCATGATGTGGTCGACTCCACCTGCTTTCAGCAATTGAGCCAACTGATGAAAAGACTCTGCAATTTGAGGTGGTGGTGGTGTGCGTACTTGGTCAACGGTGTCGGTGCCAGGGTTGAGAGGAACCATATGGGACAGCGAACCACCCACAATGATGTTTCGTCCTTTGGGAGCCAAGTCGCGCGCACGCAATGCGGCATCAACAGCAGTTTTCACAATTTCCTCAATCTTGTCGCCGTAGCCAGCAGGCGTCAGCATCATTGAGTTTGCCGCATAGGTATTTGCAGTGATCACATCGCTGCCAGCATTGATGTAGTCAAGATGAATTTGAGTGAGTAACTCTGCATTGCCCAAGGTCGCAGGACCACACCATGCATCTGGACTCATTGGGACGCCGCGGCGTTCGAGCTCAGTGCCAGTTCCTCCATCGAGGACGATTACGTCGCCAGCATCAAGACGTTGTTTGAATTGAAAGTATGACATGGGTTAAGCCCTTCGAGTAGTGGATGCGATAAGACCGAGCGCGATAAAGACGGACCCGGCGACATAGCGTTGCACAAACGGCAACGACTTCCCACGCAGCAATGTGGTGCGCAGCGCACTTGCCAAAATTGCGTACAGCCCATCGGTGCAAAGTCCAATCGCTACAAACAGTGATCCAAGGATCAGTGATTGCAGGGCAGCTGAGCCAGCTTTTTCGTCAATGAATTGCGGAAGAAACGAAAGAAAAAACAGTGCAACTTTCGGGTTGAACGTGTTGACGATGATGCCCTGGGTAAAGCTTTTTCCTCGCGAAAGTGAGGATGTCTGTGCTTCCATGGCCTGCGGCTTTTTCATCAAAGTTCGCAGACCAATAAAAACGAGGTAACCAGCACCGATCCACTTCACAATTCCAAACGCTGTCGCAGATGCGGCAATAACTGCTGATAGACCAATGGTTGCAGCAATCACGTGAACAAAATTGCCGAGTTCAAGGCCAGCAACGCCTGCGAGAGCGATGGTTCGACCATCTGAAATGCTTCTATTAATCACATACAAGACTGCTGGTCCGGGAATAACCAGAAGCGCCAGAGATGCGATCGCAAAGGCGACCATGGAGTCAAAACTTGGCACCAAATCAGGCTAATCGCAAGCCTGTGGTAAGCCTTCGACACTGCGAGCCAATGTCAAAATCATTAGTCTGTGGATATGAAAGTTTCTGTAGATATGGGTTCATGCCACGGTCATCAAATGTGTGCCATCGCCGCGCCAGAAGTGTTTGGTAGTGACGAGTTAGGAAACGCAAAAGTATTGATTACTGGCGATATCCCTGCAGAACTGGAGGGCAAAGCACGTCGTGCCGAGGCCAATTGCCCGGAGCGAGCCATTATTATTAGCGAATAGTGAGCCTGGGGGGTTCGTTATGACCGACACACGTAAGCCAGTTGAAAGCATGCTCACTGATTACGACATTTTTGAGCCGAGTTTTGTCGCCAACCCGTATCCGGGATACAGCGAGATTCGTGAATCAGAATGCCCGATTGCACGTACCGAGCGTTATGAGGGCTCGTGGCTACCAACTCGTTATGACGACGTTGTTGCGTTGGCGCAAGAGTACGAGATCTTCACTTCACGTGGCATTTTGGTAATGCCTCCACCTCCGGGCCAAGCCGAAGGTGCCTACGGTGGCGTAGCAGCACCACCTATCACGTCAGACCCACCAGATCACCATTGGCATCGACGCTTAATTCTTCCTGTGTTTGCACCACAAGCAGTAGCGAAATATGAACAGAGTACGCGCGACTTGTGCAATGCGTTGATTGATGAATTTATTGACAAGGGAACTGCAGATGCGGCAGCAGACTACGCGCAGCACATTCCAGTTCGTGTTATTTCCAACATGCTCGGAGTTCCACTCGACATGGAAGAAACGTTTACAGGCTGGGTGCGTGGCGTGCTTGAAAACATGACCGACATGGAATTGCGTAAGCGCAGTCGCTTAGCAATCATTGAATACTTCCTCGCACAGGTTGAAGATCGCAAAAAGAACCCGCGCGAAAACGACTTGATTTCAGAGTTAATGAACACTGAAGTTGAAGGCAAGAAAGTTCCAATTGAGTATGTGCTTGGTGTGTGCAACCTGATGTTGGTTGCAGGAATTGACACGACATGGTCGGCGATTGGTTCAGTTATGTGGCACATGGCCCAACACCCAGAGCATCGCAAGCAATTGCGTGAAAACGATGACCTGTGGCCAACAGCCATTGAAGAACTGTTGCGCGTGTATGCGCCAGTAACGATGGCTCGAATTGTTGATC
>BJFW01000043.1 GCA_014190095.1 Actinomycetes bacterium
GATACAGCACTGCATTTTTTTGCGTACCGATGTCGACAAAGGCGGCTTCCATACCTGGCAATACGTTTTGCACACGTCCCAAATAAATGTTGCCGTGAATTTGGGTTTCGTCATCGGCCGGGCGCGATACATAATGCTCAATCAGGCTGCGGCCTTCAAGCATGGCAACTTGCGTGAACTCTTCACGCACCTGCACACACATCATGTAGCGACCAACCGCTTTACCGTTGCGTTCTTTTCCGCGACGTCGCTCGATTAGTTCTGCGTCCGTTCCTGCAACTGCACTATCACTACGATCTGACGACTTGCGACGATTACGTCCACCACGCTTGCCGCCACGTCGGTTGCGACTCTTTGGCTTTGCCTCAGAGTCGGTTGTTGCTGCGGCTGGTTTTGCGGTGGCAGCCGCGTTGGCAGGGGCTGGTCTGGTATCGCCAATTTGTGGTTTGCGTACCAGCGCAGCATCAGCTGCTCCCGTGCTTACCATCGTGCCTTCGCGCGGAGGATCTGGAAGTTCTATGTCTTGAGCGACAGAATTTTCCGGAGATGGACGAGGTGCTCGTGGCTGACCGGCAACTCCTTCAACACGTGTCTTGTTGCGATTGCGTCCACCGCGCTTACCGCGACGACGCTTTTTCACTCCTCCTGGCGTTCCCGGAGTACGTGGCTCGCCGGACTGTGGTGCGTTGCTCTGTGGCTGCTCGGGGGTAGGAACCCCTGCGCTCATTTCACTCATTGTGCTTGCTCGTTTCCTGTATTGGATATCGCACCAACGGGGCGACGTTGCCCACACTGTGCAATATCGTCGCGGTCCAGCGCTGCAACCCGCCGCAACAACGTGTCGCATGCCGGGTTCGAATCGCTATCGCGTGATCGACCTTGGGAGGGGCAAAACGCCCTTCCGTAATGAACAGGCTACCCCATGGGGGTTGGCCTTCCTACAGCCTCCGCATGTGAATGCTCTGGACCAATCCGATGAGGATGGCCGAACTGATGAGGTGCGAGCCACCATATGAAATGAATGGCAGCGGAAGGCCACTCACTGGCATTACACCAAGGGTCATTCCAATGTTTTGGAATACCTGCCACACCACCATGGTGAATGCGCCGCTTGCCAGAAAGAAACTGAACCGATCACGGGCCATTTGTGCCGTTCTCCAGAGACGCCAAAGAATGACACCGAAAATTCCGAGTACCACTGCTCCACCAACCATGCCGAACTGTTCGCCAATTGCCGAAAACGGGAAGTCAGTAAATTGCACAGGCACGTATTTTCCATTTGTCAGTGGCCCCTGCAAATATCCCTTGCCGAAAAAACCGCCAGTTGACACTGCTCGTTTTGCGTAACGCACCTGCAACACAATGTTTTCAAGTTCTTTATTGTTGGAATTCTGCAAAAACCACGCAACGAACCGGTTACCTTGATAACGCAAACTTGGAACTGCTGCCATTAAAGCCAATGCTGTGGCAACAAACATCCCACCGATCAGCGCTAAATATCGACGGCGTGCATTTCCGATGTAGAGAACTCCAGCGACACCGGCCAAAATCACCGATGCAGATCCAAGGTCTGGTTGCATCAAAATCAAACTGCACGGGATGAGCACGATGTACAGCGTCATCACAAAGTGGTGCCAATCAATCTTCTCGGGCACAGATTCGCTGAGGTAACTTGAAACCAGAATTAGCAAAACAGGTTTGGCCAACTCTGCCGGCTGCACAGAGAACGGCCCAAAGTCGAAGGCCAATCGTGCTCCACCAGTTACCGCCCCTGTACCGAGCACCATGATGAGCAGCAACAAGACGGCCCCATAGAGAAAACCGCTTTGCGCGCGGAGCCAATCGTGGCCAAGTGACATCACAATTGCCATGACCGCTGCGGCAATAATGACAAACAGAACTTGGCGCTGCACATAAACAAAGACGTCTAAGTTTTGATCAATCAGCCGCTGGCGCGTTGCACTGAACACGGTGAACAGCCCAATAATGACTTGGGCGATTACCGCACTCAGCAGAATCCAGTCGATGTTTCGAATGGGATCTGCGTAACTTCCGCGCAAACCAAGTGGATTCGCAGAGGGTTTGCGAGGAATCACTCGATTAAGGAACGCAAGATCCATTAATCGCGACTTTCCGAGCGACCACCCACTAAGCAAGAAGGATTGCGCAGATTCATGGGCTGAGCAGCATCGCTGCTAGCGGTATTCAGCGGATCGGCGACGTTCAATGGGTCAAACCTATACTTGCCGGCAAGTGCGATGTATAAGCACTTCACCACCGGCGCAGCAGCTTGCGATCCATAACCAGATTTTTCTAAATATGCAAACGCTGCATATTTGTATTCTGGTCGCGGGCTCAAACTAAATGCACCAAATGCAGATGAGTCATTCCACGGCAAGTTGCCAAACCCTTGCGCAGTTCCAGTCTTGCCTGCAATCGGTAGTTCTGCATATGGATAACCACGGAACAACAGTTCGCCAGTGGTCTTATGGTACGAATCAAAATTTGTTCCTGGACCACGAATCACTCGCTGCAAACCACGGACGATTGGTTTGAGACTTTCCTCCGCCAATTCGATTGTGCTTGCTGGCAACTCGTCATCAAAACGTTCCACCACCTGAGAAGAGTCGGGAATGTTGATGAAACTGATATCGGCTTTGCCTGGTTCTAAATCTGGTGTACCAGGAGCCAAGATCGCCTTCACCACATGCGGCCGCATTACTTTGCCACCGTTGCCAAGCGTGGCGTATGCGGATGCAGTTTGAATTGGCGTTGCCGACAGTAACCCCTGTCCAATGGAAAACAGAATCTGATCACCCACGTAATACGCACGTCCAGATTCTTTAGATATCGCACCGATATCAGCCAAGCGTTTTTTCAGTGCTTTGCTTGGAATGGTGCCGGCATATTCATACGGAAGGTCAATGTTTGTTGGAGAGCCGAATCCAAACTTGCGAACTTCGTTTTCCAAAATCGGTTGATATCCACGTTCGGTCAAGATTTGTTCACCAATTTTGTAGAAGAAGGCATCACTTGACACCGCAAGCGCACTCTCAACGTTTACCACTCCGTATCGACATGGTGAACCTGTTGAAGCACAAATGGCGTTTCGGAACACGCACTTCACGCCATCTTGGCAGCGAGCATTTGGGATGCTTTGAAGTTTGTACGAGCCCAAATCCAGGTATTCATAGTCGGCACCGCCTGCAAGCTGGCCGGAATCCAGCGCGGCAAAAGCAACAAACGGCTTAAACGAAGAACCCAAGTTGTAACGACCCGACACTGCGCGATTTACCAGGATGGATTTGTCTGGGTCATCAGTTTTTGGAAACACTTGAGCGAACTTTTCTGTAGACACTCCAACCGTGAACCATCGGGAATCAAATCTTGGGTATGAAGCCATTGCCAAGACTTGGCCGTTGTCTTGGTTCACCATCACCACAGATCCTGCAGGCGCTTTGTACAACACAGGATCCGGATTTGCTGGATCTGGAGTTCCGTCTTCAAGTTTTACAATTCCTGCCTCAACTCGGCTACGTATTCTCAACTGTGTTTCAAGTGCTTGCTCAGCAAACTGCTGCATTTCCATGTCAACAGACAACACAATGTCGTTGCCAACAATGGGTTCCACTCGCTCTTCCAGTCGCAACAATTTTCCTTGCGCATTTACTTCATATCGAACATAACCAGGGGTGCCACGCAAAATTGTTTCGTACGACTGCTCCACCCCATAACCACCAACGCGTTCATTGGGGTCATAGCCAATGGACCTGTAATAGGCAAGATTCTTTTCCAAGATTGCGCCCATGTAGCCAATGACATGACTACCAATTGCCCCATAGGGATAATTGCGCTTCCAGTCTTCTCGAATATAAATGCCCGGATAGTCCTCAGAACGTTCCACTAAAAACTGAGCTGTCTCTTCCGAAATGTCTTCTCTCAGCGGGAGTGCTTCAAGCGGTCCAAACCGTTTGTCTTCATACCGTTTGAACAATCCCTCAACTGAGATTTGTAAAGGACCCGATAACCGCTGAAACATCAACAACCGATCTTCTGGGTCACGTATAACTTCGCGATCGATCGTTGCTGTCAAAACCCGTTTGTTGTCTGCAACTACACGTCCTTTTGCATCAAAAATTCTTCCTCGCTCGGGATACAAGCGAATGGTCCGCGTGCGCACCGAAAGGACGATTTCTTCGTTGGACTCTGCTTTCACGGCTTGCAAGAACCACATCCGAAACGTCAAAGTCCCCATCAACAACAAGCCCACAATGCCAAGCGACAGCAAGCGACGTGTCTGATTTTTTTGCGGCATCGCTCTCGTTACCCAATCAAGGTTTCTTTAAGCGTCCAACGGACTATTGGTAAGAGCAGTGGCGCAAGCACCATGTTGATGAGGGCCACGACGGCCGCTACAACAAAGATCCGCCATTGCACCCAACCACCTAGACCAACCAACGCCTGTGCAACGGGAAATAAAATCTCGCCAACAGCACTAGCCACCGCTACCGCAATGGCTTTGTTCCACCAACTTGATTCACGCACGAAATACGGAAATGCGCCAGCAATAAATCCAGTTGCACCGAGTACGAGAGATGCCAAACCTAGCGGAGTGGTCAACACGCAGTCATACATCAAACCAATAATCAATCCAGCTACTACACCTATTTCTGCCCCATAGATCACACCAGCGCATGCAGCAAACAACACCATGACTTGTGCCATTACCCCAAACGGCCGCATGTCATTGAGCAATGTTGTCTGGAAACCCATTAATACAGATGCAACAAGTACCAATCGCGTCCATCGAGATGAGATGAATCGAATGAACCGAATGCTCACGGCTTCACCTGCTCGGTGATTGGTTGATACAACAAAATGCGCACAAATGAAAGATTCGCCAAGTCTGCAACGAGATTGATTTCCAAAATCGGTCCTGAAGTACCAAGCCTGTCAGTCACTTTCGAGACGGTTCCAACAACAATGTCTGGCGGAGCGAGGCTCAACGAACCGCCAGAGGTCACGATCGGTGCGCCCGGAAGAATGGTTCCGAAGCGTTGTGCGCTATCGATAAACCGAACGATAGGAACTCGTGATGGCCCACGACCTTCAAGAATTCCAGTTTCCCGAATTGGCAGAGCGCCATTGTTGGGGACAGTCAGGGTTGGGGTGAGTGATGGAATGCTCACCGGAACATTAATAGTTGTCAGTGGCAACGTTGTCGTACCGGGCGTAAATCCAGGGATATTCGACGTTGGTTGCGGTTGGGGAATTGTCGTTGTCGTGGTGGACGTGCTCGACGGTGGCACTGAAGCTTCAGGGTCAATAATCGGTGATGCCGCTTCAGGGTTGTTGATTACCTTCACCGATAATGCATATTCAGGATCGGTAATCAACATAACAATCGATCGCCTAGGGAACACTTTTGTAATTTTTCCGACAAGACCAGCAGCATTCATTACAGGCATACCCACTTTGACTCCACTGTCACTGCCCTGGTTGATTTCTACGTTTTGAGAAAAGTTAGATGGCGAATCACCAATAACCTGTGCACTCACCGAGTTAATTCCAGCAAGAGTGGGCAAGCCATTCAGCGCCAATAGCTCTTGCGACAATCGAACAGACGCGGCAGCAGCAACTGCTGCACCCTCTTGCTGAGCAATCTTTTCGCGAAGTAAGTCATTTTCTTGTGTCACTGCGTTGTAGTGCGTAATTCCGTACCATGCGTTGCTGACAGGACGAGTGATCACACGAGCTACACCTTCAATCGGTCGAAAGAACACACCAAATGTTCCGCGCAACACCGAAGTTGATGCACTTCCCTGCAAGTCAAGTGTGATGAAAATGATGGAAGTCAGCGAGAGAAGCGCGATTGCTCGTTTACGTTTTGCTGAAATCGCCGACACAGTCGTGTACCAATGCGACCTAGTCGAAGGAGGTCTGTGTTGTCAGACCCTTCATTGCTTCAATGTTGTCTAATGTCAATCCGCATCCAAGCACTACCGAGTACAGAGGCTCAGGTGCTAGATACGCATAAATTCCCGTGTCGTATGTAACGCGTTCACACAATCCAGCCAACAACGCCCCACCACCTGAGAGCACAAGCCCGTGACCAATGATGTCGGCGGCAAGTTCTGGCGGCGTGCGCTCAAGTGTTGTTTTAATTGCAGCGATAATCGTTCCAACAGATTCGTCAAGTGCAGCGCGAACATCTTCGCTCGTAATCACCTGCGTTCGTGGAAGCCCTGTGTTCACATCACGACCGCCAACGTCAGCAGTGAGCTCTTCGGCTAACGGCCAAGCAGACCCAAGTTGCAATTTCACTTCTTCGGCAGTGTTCTCACCAATTTCTAGTGAGAACTCTTTTCGAAACATGGAAACAATTGCATCGTTCAATTCATCACCTGCAACACGAGCTGAATGGGCTGTCACTATGCCGCCCATCGAGATAACGGCAACTTCAGTTGTACCGCCACCAATGTCAACAATCAAGTTTGCGCTTGGAAGGTGAACTGGTAGACCAGCACCAATCGCTGCGGCCATCGGTTCCTCGATGATGTACACAGGCCTGCGTGCGCCAGCAAACTCTGCGGCATCTTGTACTGCTCGTTTTTCTACACCCGTGATTTCTGAAGGTACGCAAATAATCATGCGCGGTTTGTTCCATTTACTGGTGTGTACCTTCTGAATGAAAAAGCGCAACATTTTTTCGCATACATCAAAGTCAGCGATGACACCGTCCTTAAGTGGACGAACAAGTCGAATGTTTTGCGGAGCACGACCCCACATTCGCTTGGCTTCAAACCCAACGGCTACCAGCTGACCGGTACGACTGTCGACAGCCGCAGTGCTTGGCTCGTTCAAAACCACGCCTTCACCTTTGACGTACACCAACGTGTTTGCGGTACCCAGGTCGATGGCGATATCACGCCCCAACGAAAGTGAGCCTCCACCAGCCATGTATTAGGTCTCCTCAGCAGGCGACGAACGCCTAACGCCTAAAGGTTTGGGAAAAAGATACCAATTTCACGGGCTGCAGATGCTGCAGAGTCACTTCCGTGAATGAGGTTTTCGGTAAACAATGTGCCGTAATCGCCGCGAATCGTTCCTGGTGCTGCATTACGTGGGTTTGTCGCACCCATCATGTTGCGCAAGATTTCCCATGTGTCTTCTGGGCCTTCAACCACCATTGCAACAACTGGACCGCGCGACATGAACGACACGAGTTCGGCATAGAAGCCTTTGCCCTTGTGCTCCTCGTAGTGGCGCTCCAAAATTGCGGCATCGAGTGTGCGCAATTCCATGGCGACGATCTTGAGGCCCTTGGTTTCAAAACGGGAAACAATGCTGCCAACTAATTGGCGCTCAACTGCATCTGGCTTAAGGAGGACGAGGGTTCTGTTGCTCACAGGTTACAGGTTACGCCGTAAATAGGTCCGCGCACTACCTACTAAATACAAAGATCCTGCAATTAACACAGCGTCTTCTGCACGCGCATCCTTGAGCGCTCGTGAACATGCCTCCTCCACCGTATTGCATACCACCACTTCATCACACCCCATAGAGCGAGCGCTCTGCGCAATTTGCTCACCACTCATTCCTCGAGGAGAAGGCGCAGTGCAACACACCACCAAATCAAATTCGTCAATGCGCAATGCTGAGAGCAAAAGTTCGGGATCGCGACCCATCAACTGTCCGACTACTGCAATGCGACGACCTTCAGGGGAAAAATCGTCAAAGAAAACCTGTGCACACACATCTGCGCCTGCCGGATTATGAGCACCATCCACAACTACAAGTGGCTGACGACCAAGAACTTCAAAACGACCTGGCATTTGCACCATGGCGAATCCTTCACGCACTACTTCAATGTCGAGTTGTGCATCGAAAAATTCTTCAACCGCAACTAACGCAATTGACGCATTGTCTCCCTGATGCTGCCCGTGAAGGGGCAACATCAGCTCCTGATACATCGCGCGTGGAGTGCGTATATCGAGTAAACGCCCTCCAACTGCAAGTTCGTTATCCACACAATCAAAATCTTCGTTTCGTTTAAGTAGTTTTGCTGAAGGTGCGCTCGCCCATATCGAATCTAAATCTGGGTTGACATCACCAACGACAAGCGAACTGTGCTCTTTGGAAATTCCCACCTTCTCGTAAGCAATGTGCCCAAGGGTAGGACCAGCAAATTCCATGTGATCAAGAGCAATGTTAGTGATGACCGCAACTTCCGAGCGCACCACGTTGGTGGCATCCCATCGGCCTAACATGCCTACTTCAATAACAGCAACATCAACCGCTTCGTCTGCAAAATGTCGAAATGCTGCAGCAGTAACTATTTCAAAGTATGTTGGCCGCACTCCAGACAACACCTCTGCATCGGCAATCGCAGCAACACACTCTGCAAACTCTTCTTGCGAGATTGGTTCACCATTGCGAGATATGCGCTCAGTTAAATGCTCTAGATGCGGACTTGTGTAAGTACCGACATGTAATCCATGCGCCATCAACAATCGAGTAATGATTTGTGTAGTTGATCCCTTACCATTCGTTCCCGTCACATGGATTACGGGGTAATTCAATTCTGGATGAGCCATCACATCCATAAATGCAGAGATATTGTCTAGCGAAGGCGATTCAACTCGCCCAGTTTTTTCGTAACTTGCGTGCTCGTCTAGATAGATGAGCGCCTCTGCATAATTCATAGCGCCGAGGTTAGGGCTAGGAAGCAGCGCGGCGCTGTCGGGCAACGCGTGTTGAACGAGGAACGATCGTTGGGTCGGCTTTACTGACCACCGCATCCACGTCCACAATCACTTTCGCCACATCGTTGCGACCGGGCAATTCGTACATGGTGTTGAGCAACACCTCTTCAAGTATTGCGCGCAATCCGCGTGCTCCCGTGCCGCGACTCAAAGCCTGATCAGCAATTGCCACCATTGCATCTGGTGTGATCTCCAACTCAATGTCTTCAAATTCGAAGAACTTTTGATACTGCTTCAACAGCGCATTCTTCGGTTCTGTAAGAATTTGAATGAGTGCCTGTTTGTCCAAACTGTGTACGGCACCAACCATTGGCAGGCGACCAATGAACTCTGGAATCATGCCGAACTTTTGCAAGTCTTCTGGAAGTACTTGGGCAAACAATTCACCTGGGTCTTTTTCAGATTTGGAGCGTACGTTGGCATGGAAGCCAACACCTTTATGGCCAATGCGCTGCTCGATAATGGAATCGAGACCCGCAAATGCTCCACCAACGATGAACAACACATTGGTTGTATCAATTTGGATGAACTCCTGATGTGGGTGCTTACGTCCACCTTGGGGCGGAACTGCAGCAACGGTGCCTTCAAGAATTTTTAGCAGCGCCTGCTGCACACCTTCACCAGAAACGTCACGGGTAATTGACGGGTTTTCACTCTTCCGCGCGACCTTGTCAATTTCGTCAATGTAGACAATGCCTGTTTCTGCTCGAGCAACATCAAAATCGGCAGCCTGCAACAACTTCAACAAAATGTTTTCAACGTCTTCACCCACATATCCAGCCTCGGTGAGTGCAGTTGCATCGGCAATCGCAAACGGAACATTGAGCAACTTAGCAAGTGTCTGAGCCATGTGAGTTTTGCCGCAACCCGTTGGGCCAAGCAACAAGATGTTGCTCTTCTGTAACTCAACTTCATCCTTACGAGAATTAGTTGACTTATGCCTAATACGTCGGTAGTGATTGAACACTGCAACCGCGAGTACTTTTTTGGCTTGATCTTGTCCAACCACATATTCATCAAGGAATGCTCGAATGTCACGTGGAATTGGAAGTTCTTCGACACCGACTGTTGAAGTTTGTGTGAACTCCTCATCGATGATTTCGTTACACAAATCAATGCATTCGTCACAGATATACACGCCAGGTCCGGCGATAAGCTTCTTCACCTGCTTCTGCGACTTTGCACAGAACGAACATTTCACCAATTCTGCGGTGTCGCCAAACTTTGCCATGAGTAGTTAACCGCGCTTCAGCGAATCGGGCCGGAACGGTCGGTCATGGCGCGAGCAGTGATGATTTCGTCGATTACGCCGTAGTCGAGCGCTGCTTGAGCTTCAAGGGTGAAATCGCGATCGGTATCGACATGAATGCGATCAATGGTCTGGCCAGTGTGCTTGGACAAGATTTGTTCAAGCAACTCACGCATTCGCAAAATTTCGCGTGCAGCAAGTTCCAAGTCTGTCACTTGTGAGTAGCCAACTTGGCCGTACGGCTGGTGCAACAACACTCGTGCGTGCGGAAGCGCCAGACGCTTGCCCTTCGTGCCCGCAGCAAGCAACACTGCAGCAGCAGATGCGGCTTGACCCAAGCAAATGGTGGCGATGTCATTCTTGATGAACTGCATGGTGTCGTAGATAGCGAACAACGCTGTGATGTCTCCACCAGGACTATTGATATAGATGTTGATGTCTTTGTCTGGGTTCTCGCTCTCCAAGTGGATGAGCTGTGCACAGATCAAGTTGGCAATCGTGTCGTCAATCGGCGTGCCGAGGAAAATGATGTTTTCCTTCAACAGGCGGCTGTACAAGTCAGACGTGCGCTCACCACGGCTAGTTGTTTCGGTGACACTCGGAATGTAGTAATTCCGCATCACATTATTTTCACGCATGGTGCATCTCCTCAGGGCGAACCTTCTAGAGACGATGATAGTTGCGGGGGCTCACACCCCTGCGTCAATCAGGTGTGGCACTTGCCCACTTCTCAGCGAACTTGCGCGAGTTTGAGGCTTATTCGCCGTCTTCCTCACCAAACAATGTGTCTGCGCTAATTGCATTTCCGTCAACATCGACAAGGGTTGAGTTGCGCAGCAACCAGTCCACAGCCTTTGACTTGCGAATCTGTGCTTCAAGTTCAGAAATGGCATCGTTCTGCTCGTACAACTTGCGAACTTGCGCCAACTTACGGCCAGCCTGCGTTGCAATTCGGGAAAGCTCTGCTTCAAGGTCGTCTGCGTCGGACTCAAAACCTTCTGCAAGCGCGACTGCTCGCAATGCAAGGTCAATCTTCACAGCCTTTACCGACTCGCCACGAAGTGACTCAATGAATGCTTCTGTTGATTGACCGGTTGCCGACAACCATTGCTCAAGTGCAATACCCTGCGCCTGAAACTGTTCAACGGTGCCACGAACCCGCGCTTGCAAGTCACTATTGATCATTGCTTCTGGCGAGTCAACTTCTACCAACTCAGCAAGAGCAGTTGTCGTGCGGTCTACGAAAACACCGCGAGCCTGGTTCAACTTCATGTCTTCCAAGCGCTTGCGCAATGCAGACTTCCAGGCATCAACAGTGTCGAATTCTGCAACATGGCTTGACACCCACTCATCAGTGAGATCTTCAAGCACCATCTCTTGCACTTTCTTCACAACAACGGTCATCTCGGCTTCCTGAGTGGTTCCATTCGGTGCTTCTGTGAATTCCACCTTCTCACCAACTCTTTTGCCAATCAACTTGTCGTCGAAACTTGGAGACACCCAAGCCTTACCAACTTCGTAAGCCCAATCTTCAACGTTGAGTCCTGGAACTGGTGTGCCTTCACGAACACCGCTGAGGTCGAGTGAAACATGATCGCCCTTTGCAATTGCGCGATCAACATCTTGCAATTTGCCGTGGCGCGATTGCTCGCTACGAATTGCATCGTCTACTTCGCTGTCCTTCACCACAATTGACGGAAGCTCAACGCGCAAACCCTTGTATCCACCAACCGTAATTACGGGACGAACTTCGCATGTTGCGTCGAAACCAACAACGCCTTCAACTTCACCCTTCGTCACTTCTATGGAAGGTGTTGCAATGAGGTCGATCTTGTGTTCGCGCACTGCTTGTGAGAGGTATTCAGGAACAGCATCTTGTATGGCCTGTGAGCGCGCAGCTCCAGTTCCGATCTGTGCCTCGAGCAATTGACGTGGTGCCTTGCCTTGACGGAAGCCCGGAATACGAACTTCTTTGGCGATTTTGCGGAATGCCTGGTCAATATTGCGGTCGAACTCGACCTCGTCAATTTCCACCGACACTTTGACTTTGTTGCCCTC
>BJFW01000044.1 GCA_014190095.1 Actinomycetes bacterium
CAGCGAGTTGCAATGTCGGCAAACGGTTTTCCGTGAGCGGGTAAACAAATGCCTACTTGTGATCCAAACGCACCAACTTTGTCAAGCGAATTGAAAAAGCCCGCTAGCGGGTCGGGGTACTTGCTCATGCCAGAAATGTGTGGAGTAATCGTTGGCAGCACGTGGTCGCCGCACAGCATGACACCGGTGTCTGCATCAAACAAGCACAAATGATCTTCAGTGTGTCCAGGGGTGTGAATAGCCATCCACTTGCGCCGTGCCAGCGAAATGTATTCACCTTCAGCAAGTCGCACGGTTGGTTGTGGAACTTTGAACAGTTGAGGCAACACGCGAAATGCGTTGTAATACATTTTGCGACGGAGTGGCAGTTGGTATCCAGGGCCACCCCAAGGTGTTTCACCTGTTCCTCGTTTGTGTCGGGCTGCAATCTCCACATCCACATCGTCGGGTTCGTTTGGGTCGAACCACAGACGGAAACTTTGGTGGGTAATGATGTCAGCCCCCGTGGCGGCGCGCAGGCGGGCGGCACCCCCGAAATGGTCGGGATGGCTGTGTGTGACCACGATGGAGTGAACGCGCTTCAGAGGTACTCCTAAGGCTCGTAAACGGGCGTTAATTGCCCTCCAGTTGGCCTTTCCAGGCAGTCCTGGATCAACCACGGCAACCCCTCGCTCGTCCTCAAAGACGTACATGTTTACGTGGCCGAGGCCAGGCATATCGATGGGCAATTGGGTGCGGTAGATGCCCGTTGAGACTTCGGTAATTTCATCCGTTGCCGGAACTTGTTCCTGCTTGGTGAACGTTGGCTTGGACATCGCTGTCCACAGTAGTTGGGTTACTCAGGTTTTAACGGAGTGAACACACGCTCACGGTAAAACGCCAACTCATTGACGCTGGCGCGGATGTCGTCTAAAGCTCGATGTGTTCCACCTTTGTTCGGACGCTCAAGACTAAGTTTTGGATACCAGCGACGAGCAAGTTCCTTAATTGTTGACACATCAACTGATCGGTAATGCAAATAGTTCTCGATCTCGGGAAGATACTTCGCGAGGAAGCGACGATCGGTGCCGATTGAATTTCCACACAACGGGATAGTGCGCGCTTCTGGAACGTGTTGTCGAATGAACTCCAAAGTTGCTGCGCCAGCTTCTTCCAATGTGATGGTGCTCGACTTAATGGCCTCAAGCAAACCCGACTTGGTGTGCATGTCAACCACAATTTGGTTCATGCGAGCCAGCACCTCGTCTGACTGATGAATTACCAGATCAGGGCCTTCGGCGATGATGTTCAAATCGTCATCGGTAATGAGTGTGGCGATTTCCACGATGACATCGGTTTCAGGCTCAAGGCCCGTCATTTCGAGGTCCATCCACACCAGCACGCCATGCAATCTAGGCGTAATCTCGTGCAATGTCTAAAAGTGAGATTGGTGTCCAGATCCAACGGTTAGATCCTGATTTACCGTTACCGGTGCCAGCACATCTTGGCGATGCCGGACTCGATTTGTATGCGCGCGAAGATGCAGTCATTCCTGCGCGCGGTGGCAGGTTGCTGATGCCAACTGGTGTTGCAGTTGCGATTCCACATGGATACATGGGACTTGCAGTTCCACGCAGCGGACTTGCACTACAGCACGGCATCACATTGGTGAACACACCAGGAATCATTGACAGCGGTTATCGAGGTGAATTGAAAGTGGTCATGATCAACACCGACCCAGAGCGTGATTATGAAGTGAAACGTGGAGACCGCGTGGCGCAGTTGATTATTTCTCGCTATGACAATGTGACGTGGACCGAAGTAACAGACTTAAGTGGTTTTGATCGCGGTGGTGGTTTTGGCCACTCTGGTCGCTAATTAGCGCGCAGATGGCCCGCGACTGAGCAAAACACCAGTCGATTCGTACTGGATAATCTCCGCCATATCAATGCCGGCAATGTCGTGAAAAACGTGATGATTGTCTTCGCCGCGATATTTCACGATGCCCTGCGTGGTGGTATCTGAACCAGAAAAATGCCATGGACTGTTTGGAATGCGCACCGTTGAATCACCGCGGTCGCTCACGTTGATGATTGCGTTTCGTTCTGTAGCCCAATCGGTGGCTGCAACCTCAGCAACACTGCGCAGTCGACCAACGGCCAACTGATTCCTTGCCAAGCGTCGCTCAATTTCGTCGGTGTCGGGAACGGTAAGTGCCCATGCGCGTAACAAGTCCATCAACGCTGCAAAGTTTTCTAGTCGCTCTGGTATATCGGTGAAGCGGGGGTCATTCAACAACTGTGGTTGTTCCATTGCTGCAACGAAATAGTCAAACGTTCCGCGTTCTGCAGGATGACCGCTGACCACAACTTGCGAACCATCAGCAACGGTGAGCACGGGGTAGTCGGCTGGTTGAAACGAACGAATGGATCCTGGCGGCACCGGCTTGTCCCACAATTGATTATGTGCATGTTCGTTCACATACAACATGGTCTCAGCCATGGAGATGTCTATGTATTGACCAACACCGGTGTGCTCGCGTTGATACAGGGCAGCAAGAATTGCTGAGGATGCTTCAAGTGCGGTGTACACATCGCCGTGACTGTGCGGATCGTTTGCATGTTCGCGCCGCTGCGCATCGCCTTGATGTTTGGTGATTCCAGTTTCGGCGTTCACAACCGGTGCATATGCGCGACGATTTTGCCACGGACCAGATGCTCCATAACCACTAATTGAAGCAACGATGAGTCGACTGTTTGCTTCCATCATGCGTTCAGTACCGAGACCAAGTCGGTTCATGACACCAGGACGGAAGTTTTCCACCACAACATCACAGAACGGAATCAGGCGCATGATGAGGTTTGACGCTTCAGGCTTTGACAAGTCAAGCGAAACGTTTTGCTTGCCAATATTTTGCTGAATGAAATAGCTCGACAAGGAATTCACTCGTGGTTGTGCAAAACGCGTGAGGTCGCCTTCTGGTGGTTCAACTTTGATGACTTCTGCACCCAAGTCGGACAACATACGCGTGGCATGTGGGCCCGAGAGTACACGGGTGAAATCGAGTACGCGAATACCCTCGAGCGGGCGTTTGCCCCCTGTTTGCTGGGTATTTGTGCCTCTAGTCAAGGGTGACGCCAAGGGTGCGTAGCGCAAGTGACGAGTACACGGACATGCCGGTGATCATCGCGTCTTCTTCAAACATCACGCGGTTCGAGTGGTTTGGTGCAGCGGTACGGAAGTCTTTGTTGTGTGGTGTGCCACCAAGGAACACCATTGCACCAGGCTTCTTTTCCAATACGTAACTGAAATCTTCTGCACCCATTACTGCGTGTGGCATTCGCACAGCAGCAGTGTTACCGACAATTGCTTCGGCAACATCGAGTGCAAAATCTGCAGATGGTCCGTCGTTCACCGTGACGGGGTAACCGAGTACCACTTCAACGGTTGCTTCCATGTCGTGTGCGGCAGCAATACCTTCTGCAACGCGCTTAATGCCATCGTGCACTTTCTTACGTGTTGCTGCACTCATTGCGCGAATTGTTCCTTCAACTCGGGCTACTTCTGGAATGACATTCGTTGCTGTTCCTGCAATCAACTTGGTGACCGTGATAACTGCTGGGTCCCAAATTTCAATTCGTCGAGTGATAAATGCTTGTAGAGCGGTCACTATTTCACAGGCAACAGGAACAGGGTCAAGAGTGCGGAATGGTTCTGACGCGTGACCGCCCTTACCTTTCACTTCAATGCGCAATACATCGCTTGACGCCATGATGGGGCCGCCCTTGGTGCCAATGAATCCCGCAGGCAAAGAGGACGTGATGTGCAATGCGTACGCGGCAGTAAGTGGTGAGTCGCTGCCATCGCGGTTCGGGCCAACATCGAGTATGCCCTCATCCAACATGTACTCAGCACCGCCGTACCCTTCTTCGCCAGGTTGAAACATGAACAGCACTCGGCCAGGAAGTGTTGCCTTGCGTTCGCTCAACATTTTTGCTGCACCAGCGAGCATGGCAACGTGCGTGTCGTGTCCACATGCATGCATGACGTTGTCCACTTTTGATGCGAAATCAAGTCCTGTGTCTTCAGGCATGGGAAGCGCATCCATGTCGCCGCGCAACATCACGGTTGGGCCCGGCTTGTCACCAGTCAACATTGCGGCTATACCGCTTGTTGTTTTGTGCAGAGTGATATCGAGTGGAAGTCCGTCAAGTGCCTCCAAAACCCGCTCGCGGGTTTTCGGAAGATCAAGACCAATTTCAGGCCACGTGTGGAGATCGCGGCGAATTGAACGAGCGAACTCAAGCATTCCAGCGGCTTGCTGTTGAACGCCAGTTGCCTTGCCGTGGCGCTCGATTGCGGGCTGTGAAAGAGGTGTTGTAGCCATAGGGCAATGGTACGCAACTAAGGCGAATTGTTTACGATGGGTGCATGCTGACCGTGGAATTCACCATTGAACCATTCATCGAAGGTGCGCCAGGGGTGCATGTGACAGCAGCAGTTGCCGCAGTTGAACAACGAGGTCTGATTGTTGAATTTGGGCCGTTTGGATCGTCGTTCTCGGTGCCGAAATCGGAGTTGCCTGAAGCGATAGCCGACTTGATGCGTGCTGCATATGCAAATGGTGCAACCTTTGTGAGTGTTGACGTTGGGTCCATTGAGGACTCTCACGCATGACGGTTCCTCATGATCACCCAGTAGTTGTTGCCGCGCAACCGCTTATTAATGCCGTTGGGGCGACATTGATTGCGCGTGAAAGCATTACCGCGGGAGATATTGAGCTGAAGTGGGAGGGTGCTGTTGTTGCCGGAATCAGGTTGCCGCCTCTGCACGGCGCACTTGATCGAATTATTGAAGTCGTCGAGCGCGAACTGGGTAACAAGCTGTCAGAACTTTCGCGCAACGACAAGCAAAAGGCAATCCGTCTACTTGACGAGCAAGGCGCGTTCATCCTGCGTCGTGCGGTAGAAGATGTTGCAGATGCAATGAAGGTGTCGCGTATTACGGTGTACAACTACTTGAACGCACTGCATCGATAACTATGTTTGATGTTGTTGCATTTGATGCAGATGACACGCTGTGGTTTAGTGAGGATTCATTTCGCAAATATGAAACACAATTCGTTGACACCGTTGCGCCATACGTTCCTGTAGGAGTAGACATCAAGGCAGCACTTATTGCCACAGAGCGGAAAAACATTGACGCGTATGGCTATGGAGTGAAATCGTTCGGGCTCTCTTCAATGGAAGCGGCAATCACACTGTCAAATGGTGAAATACCTTCGTATGAATTGCAAAAAATTCTGCATGGAGTTCGCGAGCATCTCACTGAACCGGTCCGATTATTCGATGGAGTTGCTGAAGTACTCGCTGAAGTGAGTTCACAATTTCGCACTATTTTGATTACTAAAGGTGATCTTGCTCACCAAACACGAAAAGTGGAAACCAGTGGCATAAGCCATCATTTCGATCATGTAGAAATTGTGTTGGAAAAAGATCCGGCTACTTACGCACATGTGTTGAAGAGCCTTGACATCAACCCAAAGAGTTTTTGTATGGTGGGCAATTCCATGAAGAGTGACATTCTTCCGGTGATTTCTATTGGCGGGTTTGGAGTGTATGTGCCGTACGAAATTTTGTGGGAACTTGATCACGCCGAACACCCAACCGCAAATGCTGATCGCTATGTGGAACTAGAGACGCTCAGTTTGGTGCCTGAGTGGTTGGCGCAACAGCACAAATAGCGAGTACCTACAGCTTTCTGAGGTGTACTTCGGTCACGCGGTGATCTGCGCCTTTTTGCATAACCAACGATGCACGTGAACGCGTCGGAGCAATGTTTTCACGTAAGTTCTTGCCGTTAATTTCTTTCCAAATTCCACGAGCCACTGCTTCGGCTTCATCGTCGCTAAGTGAGGCAAAGTTATTGAAGAAACTCTCTGGGTTTTGGAACACGGTTTGGCGCAAGGCAAAGAATCGCTCGACGTACCAATTCTCTACATCTTGCTCATTGGCGTCAATGTAAATAGAAAAGTCGAAATAGTCGCTCACGAACTCTGCTGAATCGGTGCCTACTTGCAATACGTTCAATCCTTCAACAATCAAAATGTCGGGACGATTAATAATCACGCTGTCGCCTTGAACAATGTCGTACACCACGTGGCTGTACACGGGTGCAGCAACATCGCTGGAGCCGGCCTTCACTTCGCGCAAAAACTGCACTAAGCGCTTGGTGTCATAACTTTCAGGGAAACCCTTCCGGTTCATGATTCCACGCTCGTTTAACACTGCATTGGGGTGAAGGAACCCATCGGTGGTGATCAGTTCAACGCGTGGGTGCTCTGGCCAACGTGTAAGAAGGGCCTGCAAAATACGGGCAGAAGTGCTCTTTCCCACTGCCACACTGCCCGCAATACCGATGACGTAAGGCATCTTTGGCGCAATGGCACCTAAGAACGTTGCCGAAACGCGGTGTAAGTTTTGTGTAGCACTGACATACAAATTCAAGAGGCGAGTAAGTGGCAAGTACACAGCAACCACTTCTTCAAGGTCAATGCGGTCATTAATTCCGCGGAGGGCTTCAAGATCACGTTCGTGCAATGTGAGAGGTGTTTGAGCACGCAACTCTGCCCAATCGTGGCGATCAAATCGCAAATATCGGTCTACGTCAATGGCATCAATCATGAGTGAGTTACCTCAAGACTATTAACGATTCCAAGGTGCAAACGGTGAAGCGGCACCAGTGCCGCCAGTTAATACATCAACACCGGTTTCAGTGACCAACACGGTGTGTTCAAATTGTGCGGTTCGCTTGCCGTCTGCAGTCACAGCAGTCCAGTCGTCTTTCCACATGCGGTGCTGGTAAGTGCCGAGTGAAATCATCGGCTCAATCGTGAATGTCATACCAGGTCGCATGATGGTGTTGTTGCTCTTGTCGTAGTAGTGCAACACCTGAATATCGGTGTGGAATTGCTCGCCAATTCCGTGGCCAATAAAGGCACGAATAACGCCCATCTGGTCTTGTTTCGCTCGTGTTTCGATGGCTTTACCAATGTCGCTCAATGGGCGACCAGGCACAACGGCTTCAATTCCACGCCAAATGCATTCTTCGGTAATTGAAATGAGATCGCGACTTTCTTTGTCAATTTCGCCAACAGCAAATGTTGCATTGGTGTCGCCGTGAACGCCATTCATGTAACACGTGACATCGAGGTTAATGATGTCGCCTTCTTGCAGAACACGTGAATCGGGAATGCCGTGGCAAATCACTTCATTTACCGATGTGCACACGCTCTTTGGATATCCCGAATAATTCAGTGGACTTGGGTACGCACCGCGCTCGATGCACAAGTTGTGCACGTATACATCAATGTCGTCGGTTGTAATTCCTGGACGAACAAACTCTCCAGCAAGGCGCAGCACTTCTGCTGCAGCAGAACACGCAATGCGCATGCGTTCAATGATTTCGGGTGACTTCACTGCAGATTCCTGCCAACGCGTGACCTTGCCGGTCTCTGCATATGGAGGCTTCACAATGTGGTCAGGCACGGTCAACATTGGGCTGACGACACCTGGCTCAATGCGACCCTCTGTTGTTTTGTGGCAACGCTTGTACTTGCGGCCACTGCCACACCAGCACGCATCGTTAGCTGCGGGCAGGACTGCGGGCGGCTGAGCGGCGGCTGGGTTATTCACGCTTACAAGGCTACGGGCTATATCTGGCAAGCAAAGCGACCAAATAACCCTTATGTCATTTGATTTTTTTCAATTCAATTTGGAATCTGGATTGTGTTTCCGCAAGGATCGTTGCAAATACACATCGCACCATCGGCGGATTGATAGCGATCAAGGGGGCAACCGTGTCACAACGGATGATTGACTCCTTGACGAGATCAAGGGTGCTCAACAGTTCGGACAATGTTGAGATATCTCGTGATCTCGATCAAGGTGAACGGAAGAAGAAGCGTGTACCAGATATGGCGGT
The DNA here is from genome assembly GCA_014190095.1 of Actinomycetes bacterium. Lineage (GTDB taxonomy): Bacteria > Actinomycetota > Acidimicrobiia > Acidimicrobiales > Ilumatobacteraceae > UBA3006. Next base: position 7,963 of record BJFW01000044.1, read on the forward strand.
TGGCATTGCGCTAATCGCTCTTGGGGTCATCGGATCCATGGCTGTGTATCGCTCTGCATCAGCGACTATCTCGGTAGTAGGGGTGGTTCGTGATTTGGATCGCGGGCGGGTGATTGAAGCCGGTGATCTACAGGCAATTCGAATTTCACCCGAGTCTGCAAAGTTTTTTGTCGGTGCGAGCAACGCGGGTTCATTACTCGGCAAAGTCCTCATTGTTCCAGTGATGAGTGGTTCTCCGCTTTCGGAGAGCATGGTGAGCGCTGCATTGCCGCTCGGACCCGATGAGGCTTTGACTTCTGCTGCAGTGCCAATGGGAAACATCCCAGCAAATCTCGCAGTGAACGACAACGTACGGCTTGTTCTCACTCCAGACGTAACAATCACGAATGCTTCACCTCCTTTATTGTTTGACGAGGTTGTCACAGTTTGGGCAATTGAACAGTCAGACGAGCTGAGCAGTGCGGTAATTGTTACCTTCCGCGGGCCACTTCGATTATCGATTGCTATTGCAGGCGCAGGCAATGTGCGAATTTCGCTGGTGAGCGAATAGCTGGAATTTGTGATGAACGCAAACTCACGCACAGTTTCTGAAATTGCAAATAGACGAACACGTGATGCCTTAGCTACGCGCATCGGGGAAGCACTCGCTGATGAACGCTTAGAACGACAAAACAGGGGAGATAGCTATCTCAGCAGCAACTCTGAATTGGATTTTGCACGCCAGGTTTCAGCAATGGAGTGTGCCCGTTTGTCAGCATCTCGCAGGCAGGAAGGCCTACCTGCCTTAACTGATAGCGAAGAGCAGTTACTGATTGGTAGAGCAATTGACCAAGTCCTTGGTATGGGATTACTTCAACAGACGCTCGATGACCCTGAAGTTAGTGACATCCATGTTCGGGGGAATTCTCCTATTTGGGTAAAGCTACGAAGTGGAGCACGAGAGTGTCGTTTATCAATTGTTGATCATGATGACGAACTCGTAGATCTGATTAGACGTACCGCGGTTCGGATGGGGCGTAGCGAGCGTCGATTCGATGCAGGATCTCCAGAACTGAATTTGCAACTTGCAGATGGGTCGCGTTTGTTTGCAACGATGGATATTTCGGCGCGACCAAGCCTTGTCATTCGTAAACACCAATTTGAAATTTCGTCTCTTGAAGACTTGAAGGCGCGCGGAATGATGTCGCATGGAATAGCCGAGATGTTTAGAGCCATGGTTCGTTCGCGTCGCAATGTGATCATCGCTGGGGGAACTGGATCCGGAAAAACCACATTGATGCGTGCATTGATTAACGAAGTACCACCCGAAGAACGAATTGTGACGATTGAAGATGCGTATGAACTTGGCCTTGAAAGATTTGAGCACTTGCATCCAGATCATGACTCACTTCAGTCACGCCCGGCAAATATCGAAGGACAGGGAGAAATAACGCTCGCTGATCTCACGAAGATGGCCCTGCGTATGGATCCCGACAGAGTGATTGTTGGCGAAGTACGTGGCGCAGAAGCATTTCCAATGTTGATGGCGATGAGCCAAGGGAATAACGGCTCAATGTGCACATTACATGCCGATAGCACGCGATCAGTATTTCCAAAACTTGCGGCGTATATGTCAATGTCGTCAACTTCGCTACCAATCGAAACCACCAATCTGCTCATTGCGAGTTCAGTGCACTTTGTTGTTCACATTGAAGTTGTGCGCGGTCAACGAAGAGTGAGTTCGATACGAGAGGTAGTTGACTCAGATGGCTTGACCATCATGTCAAACGAAGTTGTGAGAAACCTCAATGGGACAGTTGGATTTGGGTATCCGTTGCGCGAAGAGACACGAGAATTATTCGAGGAATGCGGTTTTCGTGAAGAGATGCTGCGATGACAGGGTTGCTCGTTCTCATCAGTGGAGCAATGTTTGGGTTAGGGGTTTTTCTGCTCCTCTCCATGCATGGAACTCGGTCAATTTCGCCGATACTCGCAGCTGTTAGGGCGTATCAATTTCGGTTGGCACAAGTTGCCATCCCAATTGCCTTTGGTGTCACCCTAATGATTACCGGCTGGATTGTGGTTTCGATTTCGGTCGCACTACTTGTTTCGGCGATACCAGGTATTGGCAGGCCATATATTCAGACTCGAAACGAGCAAGAACTTGTAGATGGCATTGCTACATGGACCGAGCAATTGCGGGACACGCTGGCTGGGGCACATGGACTTGAACAAGCAATTGTTGCAACGTCAATCCATGCACCGCTTGTACTGCAGACCCATGTGAAGAAACTTGCATCATTCATTGGTTATGGACCACTTGAGGACGGACTTCGCCGATTTGGAGATGACGTGAATAACTCGACCGGTGACTTCGTGGTTGCAGCACTTGTCACCGCCTCCCAACATCAAGCTCGTGACCTTGGAATGCTTCTTACGCAGATTGCCCAATGTGCTCGAGATGAGAGCAAAATGCGCAGCCGAGTCTGGGTGGGGAGAGCAAGAACCAGAAGTGCGGTAAAGATAATTGCAACAGTAATTGCGGTATTCATCGCAGGTTTGTTCACATTTAACAGAACGTATCTGCAACCGTATTCATCAATCCAGGGCCAGGTAGTGCTTTCAGTAATCCTTGCAGTCTTTGCATCCTCGCTTTCGCTCATGCAAAGCATGGCCAAGATAATCGAACCTGAGCGATTTGTTCGCCGACGCACGGTCTTAAGCAAGTGATTAGATCGGTCATCTTTGGAGTCGTTGTTGCAATAGGGGTTGCCCTCTGTGTCGTTCCTTCGCTTGCAACCCAAATTCAAACTGCGATCAAGTCCATAGTTCGTAGATGTATGGATGCCATTCGACTGAATACAGGTGCTCGTCTGAAATCTGACCTTGTTACTTGTGACATTGACACCTCGTCATTAGTTGCAAGCAAGCTGGCTGGAGCGGTTATTGGATTTGGCGTGTCAGCGTCTTTTTTGGTTCTGATGCAATCTGCAGGGGTTGCAGTTTCAGGTGGAATGAAGTTGACCACTCCATTTGTTGTTGCAGCTTTTGGTTTCTTATACCCAGAACACAAGATCCGACAGATGTCCAAGGCAAGACGCCGTTCATTCCTGCACTCTTTTTCCAGCTTTCTTGATCTCACCAATATCTTGCTTGCGGGCGGCGCGGGCACTGAAACCGCACTGATCGCCGCGGCAGAGTCAGGAGACGGCTGGTCGTTCGAACAAATACGTCGTGCTCTTACCCTTGCTAAAAGCGCAAGAACCTCCCCATGGAAGGAACTATCCCGGTTAGGGGAAATGTATTCGTTGCCTCAAGTCAAAGAAATCGCGGGATCAATCCAACTTGCCGGAGAACATGGTGCGCGCATTAGAACCTCACTGGCGGCACGTGCGGAATCTTTGCGTTATCGGCAAATGAGCGATGTTGAATCATCGGCAAATTCTGCAACGGAGCGTATGGGGCTTCCAATGGTCCTGCTATTCATCTCGTTCATTGTGCTAATCGGATATCCCGCAGTATCTCAGGTGATTGGAGGCCTTTAACGCATCACAATTGATTTGATCGAAACAAACCCAACTTTTTAAGGAGAAAATAATGTCAATTCAGAGAATGCAATTCCAATATTTGTGGACTAGGTTTCTTGCTTCGCGAGAGCGAGACACAGAGTCTGGCGAAGTGAGTGCAACAACCGTTGTCATGGCCGCTGCGTTAA
>BJFW01000045.1 GCA_014190095.1 Actinomycetes bacterium
AATGCTTCAGCAACTTTGTCGCACACTCGCTTCGTGTCGCAGAACACCACGGTTTGACCATGTGCTGCAGCAATGTTGGCAATAACTCGATCTTTATCCATGTGGTGAATTGCAAGGAACAAATGGCGCATTGTTCCAACCGTGTCGGTTGGTGAATCAATTGAGATTTCTTTCGGATCTTTCATGTAACGCTTCACCAAGTTTCCAACCTGGCCATCAAGCGTTGCCGAGAACAACATGGTTTGATTGTCGCCTGTGACGTGGCGCATAATCCACTCAACTTGCGGCATGAAACCTTCATCTGCCATGCGGTCTGCTTCGTCAATTGCCACCACTTGAATTGCGCTGAGGTCACACTCGTTTGACTTCATGAGGTCAATCAATCGCAATGGAGTTGCAACGATGATTTCCACGCCTTGTTCAATGTCAACAACTTGCTTGTGTCTGTCGGCGCCACCGTAAACAGCAAGTACGCGGATACCACATTGCTTGCCAATTGGTCCGAGAACTTCAGAAACCTGCAGTGCCAGTTCGCGAGTTGGCACCAGCACCAGGCCGTGAGGCTTTCCCGAGGCTGCTGGCACAGAAATTCTTGACATCATTGGCACACCAAATGCCAGCGTCTTGCCCGAGCCAGTGCGAGCACGACCACACACATCATGGCCAGCAAGTGCCACAGGAATGGCTTCGGTTTGAATGGCGAACGGACCAGCAAAGCCCGCTGCAGCAAGCCCTTCATCGATGTTGGCAGGCACTCCTAGGTCGGCGAACCCGGTTGGTGTGGTCACCGTGGTTGCCGGCTTGGAGTCAGATTGAGGCGTCGTCACGAGTGCTGTCACGCTACCAACCATCTCCGAGCGCCAAGGAGATAGTCGGAAATAGTGTGCAGAGCCGTCAAAAACTTATAAAGTCACAATTCTGTATTTAACGAACCTAAGGAGGTGCTCATGCCAATCGACAATTTCAAGTCCGAGGAATCATTCCTGGAGAATCGCCATACCAGTATCGAGCCAACCTTCACGGGTCGCAAAGGAATTGCATACGACTGGCAACAGTTACTCATTCCTTCAGAAACAGTGTTTGAAGCCTCGCTTGAAACACTGTTAAGCGCAATCGATGCAGGCGACCAGATGTCGCCGACTGCGTCGAAGTGAACGCACCAGCTTCCGTAACGTTCCAACATCCAAAGCGCACCTTGGTGCTTGGCTGTGGATCTGTTGCGCAATGCGCGATTCCATTGATGATTCGCGATCTCAAATTTGACCCAAAAACCATCAACATTGTTGATTTCCGCGACAACCGTCATCGTGTTGCCGACGTGCTGGCAATGGGCGTTGGATATGAACAAGATCGCGTTACGCGCGACAACCTCGATTCATTCCTCAGTGCACGTGTAGGTAACGGCGACATTCTGCTGGACCTTGCGTGGAACATCGATGGCCCAACCATTATCGAATGGTGTCGTGATCATGGCGTTCGCTACTTAAACACTTCGGTGGAGTTGTGGGACCCATATCAAGACATGCAAACCACCACTCCTCAAGATCGCACCTTGTATGTGCGTCACCAAGAAATGCGCAAGATGATCGAGCGCTGGGGTTCAAACAATGGACCATCGGCAGTCGTTGAACATGGTGCAAACCCTGGAATGGTGAGCCACTTGGTGAAACAGGCTCTCGTCGACATCACCACTGCATTGTTGAACGATGGCAAGGCAGGAAGTCGCGCAGCAGCATTACAAGCCGCACTAGAAGCCGAACAGTTCAATGTGCTCGCACAACTCAGCGGCACCAAGGTCATCCACATTGCCGAACGTGACACGCAAATCACCAACAAGCCAAAAGAAGTGAACGAGTTTTGCAACACGTGGTCAGTTGAAGGTTTCTACGAAGAAGGCATTGCCCCCGCAGAACTTGGCTGGGGCACGCATGAAAAGTGGATGCCAAAAAATGCGCACCAGCATCATGACGATGGTCCTCGCAATCAAATCTGCATCGCACAACCAGGAATGGAAACGTGGGTGCGCAGCTGGGTGCCAAGCGGACAAAACCTCGGCATGGTTATTCGCCATGGCGAGTCGTACACCATGTGTAAACACCTCACGGTAAAAAACGCAGACGGCACCGACGCATACCGACCAACTGTGCACTACGCCTATCACCCAGCCGATGTCGCAATTGACAGCGTGCTGGAGTTGCGTATGCGCAATTGGAAGATGCAAGACCGCGAGCGCATCTTGAACAACGAGATCATTAGTGGTCGCGACGAACTCGGCGTGTTGCTTATGGGTCACGACTACAAGTCGTGGTGGACGGGCTCGCTGCTCGATATCAACCAAGCCCGCAGCATTCTTCCTGGCCAAAGTGCAACCACGTTGCAAGTTGGTGGCTCGGTTGTTGCAGCGGTTCGTTGGTTGCTTACCTACCCAACTGCTGGAGTATGCGTGCCCGATGATTTGCCATGGCGCGAACTTTTAGAGTGGACCAGCCCGTACATCGGCCCAATCCATTCGGCCGCTGCCGACTGGACCCCGCTGTCCGAGCGCTTCGATCCGTTCCCAGGATTCGGCAATGATGACAGTTTGTTGGACCACTCAGACCCTTGGCAGTTCGTCAACTTCCTCAGTCCGACACCTCGTTAAAACCACCGCTAGGCTGATCTCATCATGCAAGCGCAAGTTTTGGACCTTCTACTTACATAACGGCGCCAGCCCCATATTCGCTGTCGCCGAAACCCTCTGAACCGAAAGGTCAGGGGGTTTTTTCATTACCAAGAAAGAAACGCAACATGGCCCCAAAGCCCGTAACTCCGAAAAAGATGCCATTCGAAAAGTACACGCCGTTCATTCCGGTGGTGCTGAAGGACCGCACCTGGCCGAACCACGTCACCACAAAGGCGCCGCTGTGGTGCTCAGTCGACCTTCGCGACGGCAACCAGGCACTCATAGACCCAATGGATCCCGAGCGCAAGCTGCGCATGTTCAACACACTCGTGAAAATGGGCTTCAAAGAGATTGAAGTTGGATTTCCTTCTGCTTCACAGCCCGATTTCGATTTCGTTCGCTTGCTGATTGAGCAGGATCTCATTCCCGACGATGTCACTATTCAAGTATTGGTGCAGTGCCGCGAAGATTTGTTGAAGCGAACGTACGAGTGTTTGAAGGGTGCGAAGCGCGCCATTGTGCACTTCTATAACTCCACTAATCCGCTGCAACGCCGCGTGGTATTTGGTCTTGACAAGCAAGGCGTTATTGACATTGCAGTAAAGGCTGCAATGTTGTGCAAAGACTTGGAGCATCTGCTTCCCGGCACCGATGTGCGTTACGAATATTCGCCAGAAAGTTTCACGCTGACCGAGCCAGAGTTTGCCATTGAAATTTGCGAAGCAGTGATGGCAGTCATTCAACCAACTAGCGCAAAGAAACTGATTTTAAATTTGCCCGCAACGGTTGAGTGCTATACACCAAACGTATACGGCGACGTTATTGAATGGTTTATTCGCACCATTGCCAAGCGTGACACGGTCATTATTTCATTGCACCCACACAACGACCGCGGATGTGCAGTTGCTGCCGCCGAGTTTGGTGTGATGGCTGGCGCAGATCGTGTTGAAGGAACTCTGTTCGGCAACGGTGAGCGCACTGGAAACGTCGATCTCATCACACTGGCTATGAACTTGTTTGTGAATGGTGTTGACCCCGAACTTGATATCACCGATATCGATGCTCTGCGCCGTGACGCCGAATATTGCAATCGCCTACCAGTTCCTGAGCGCCAGCCATATGTTGGCGACTTGGTGTACACAGCGTTTTCAGGTAGCCACCAAGACGCAATCAAGAAGGGCTTCGAGGCTCTTCCCGATAACTACGACCAATGGGGTGTCCCCTACTTGCCGCTTGACCCAAAGCATGTCGGCCGTTCATACGAATCGGTTGTTCGTGTAAATAGCCAATCGGGTAAAGGTGGCGTTGCGTACATCATGAAGGCAGAACATGGTTTTGATCTTCCACGACGTTTACAAATTGAGTTCTCACAAAACATTCAGCACATCACTGAAGACTCGGGAACTGAAATCAGTCCGATGATGTTGTGGGATGCATTCAAACACGAATACCTGCCAGAGTTTCCTGCTTACAATTTGATCAGCCATGAACTGAAGAGCGAATCAGTGACTGGGAATACCGAGATCACAGCGCAAATTGATATCAATGGCACCCGACAAACGTTCATGGGTAAAGGTAACGGACCAATTGATGCGTTCGTTCACGCCATTCGTGGCCAGTTCAGCGGACACCTCGATGTGAAGGACTACACCGAGCATGCGCTCGGTCAGGGTTCACAAGCAACCGCGGTTGCTTATGTAGAGACGGGCGACGACAGCGGCCACAATCGCTGGGGCGTGGGCATTGACCCAAACACCATTACCGCGTCGCTTCGTGCAGTGCTCAGTGCATTCCAACGCCACGAGGCAACTCGCAGACATAAATAGTTCTTCAACTACTGTTGAGGCATGCGCGTAACCGTAGATCTTGATATGTGCGCTTCAACAGGAGGATGTGTACATCAGGCTCCAACCGTGTTCGAAATTCGCGATGACGGAATGCTGTACATCCTTCAAGAGGAACCTGGTGAAGAACTTCGCGCGCAAGTAACTGCCGCCGAAGAGCTCTGCCCTACGGGCGCAATTGCGATTGTTGACTGAACCTCAGCATGTCGTTCTATTCAAAGCTCAGTACCGCATGGGCGAAATCTGATTCAGCACTCTGCGTCGGACTCGACCCCGACATCAACAAACTTCCTGCACATCTCAAAAATGACCCACTTGGCATTCAAAATTTTTGTATCGACATTGTTGATGCAACCGCCGACATTGTGTGTGCCTTCAAGCCACAAATTGCGTACTTTGCAGCCATTGGTGCAGAAGCCCAACTACAGGCAGTGTGCGATCACATTCGTACGCAATACCCTCACGTGGTGCTAATTCTGGATGCCAAACGTGGAGACATCGGTGACACTGCTTCGTTATACGCGCGTGAAGCATTCGAGCGCTACCAGGCCGATGCCGTGACTGTTAATCCGTATTTGGGAACAGATTCATTGATGCCATTTCTGCAAACTCCGGGCAAGGGAACCATCGTGCTATGTCGCACATCAAACAGCGGCAGCGGTGAGTTCCAATCAAAGTTGGTGAATGGATCATCGCTTTATAAACATGTTGCCACCGCTGCGGCGTCAAAGTGGCGCGATATTGGCGACACCGCATTGGTCATGGGCGCAACATACCCACAGGAACTTGCAGAGGTTCGAGGAATCGTTGACGACATGCCAATCCTTGTTCCAGGAATAGGCGCACAAGGTGGAGACATCGTTTCTGCAGTGCGCGCAGGTCGCAACGAAGTAGGAACTGGCCTCATCATCAACTCGTCACGTGCTGTGCTGTATGCCAGTAGCGGTGAAGATTTTGCGCAGGCCAGTCGCGCTGTTGCCATTGACACACGAGATGCAATTCGCGCTGCTAACAACTAGCCTGCCTCACGTGCCAAACCCTTTTCTCTCCCCCGAATGGATTGCCGAAGCGCGGCTCATTCGCGCCAAGTTTGAGGGTCAAGCACCGAAGATTCCCGTCTCTATTCGCATGAATCAAGTGGTGAAAAATGTGCCATTTGGCGATGGAGTCATTCAGAGCCACATCGATACGTCATCTGGCGAACTGGTCATGGACTTGGGTCATCTCGAATCGCCAGACCTCACGGTGACCACCGATTACGCAACTGCTCGAGCAATTTTTCTTGAGCAAGACCCACAAGCAGGGATGCAGGCATTTTTGTCGGGCAAGGTAAAGGTTGAAGGCGACATGACCAAAATGATGCAGATGCAAATTGCCATGCCCAAAGACGACCTGGCAGAAAAAGTTGCGGCCGAAATCATGGCCATCACGTCAACGCTTTAGTTTTCGGTTGAACGAACCAAACTTGCAGTAATGATTGCTGCAATAGTGGCAACAACTCCAATCAGCAGTCCATACGAATAACTGATTACCCTGCCACTGCCTTCCGTAATGTCATGCACAGCAATCATCAGTGCACCGCCGAGTACAGCACCCATCTGCGACATCAGTTGTTGCATTGCGCTCGCAACGCCCATGTCGCTTTCTTTTACGGAAGCAGCAAGTAATGCAGTTAGTGATGGCGCAGCAATTCCCATTCCAAAGCCAGTTAGAGAAAGCCCCAGCACAACTCTCCAATCGCTGTTCGGGGTTTGTACCGAAATCAATGCGACCATCGCGAGCAGAATCATGAACGCGCCAAGCATTCCCGTTTTTCTCTCACCTAACCTGCCAACGAAAAATCCAGCAAAGGGAGCAATCAGCGAAAAGGTCAACGGACGCGAAATCACTAGCCATCCGATGTGCGATGGCGAATAATCCAAAGCATTTTCCAACATCTGCGGCACCAGCAAGAAACTGCCCATGTACGCGATGTTCATGAGGCCCTGCGTCACTACGGGAAATGCGACGTTTCGAGTTCTCAACCATTTCACTGGCATCAGCGGGTCAATTGCCACAGTTTCAACTCGATAGAACAACCACAATGCGAATACACCCGCAATTCCTGCACCAAGCGTTTGTGGGCTGAGCCAACCCCAAGAGTTTCCACGATTAATGGTGAGCAAGATAAGAACTGCTCCAGCGCCAAGGGTGAGCGAACCCTTCACATCAAATCGCACATTGTCACGACGATCGGTTTCTGGCAAGAGTCGCCATGAAACCAACGCTCCAATCAAACTCAATGGCGCTTGAACCATGAAAATCACTCGCCATCCAAAAACTTCAACCAGTGGTGCACCCGCAACCACACCGATCACTGGTGCACCCGCAGTTACAAAACTCCAATAACCCAACGGACGTACTCGCTCATCGGCACGAAACATTCGATTGATGTACGCCATTGCTGCTGGCCCCGTTGCAGACCCTGTTGCGGCGCTGAGCGTACGAAACCCAATGAGTGACATGTCGTTCCATGCAAATGCGCTTGCGAGTGAAAACACGCCTGCCCCAATAAGCCCGTAAACGAACACGCGCTTGTGCCCCCACAGATCTCCTGCTTTACCGAATGCAGGCCCAACCACACCAAAGGCGAGCAACGGTGCAGTAATTGTCCAACTCATGATGGTGACGGTGCTTCCCAAGTCGTCGGCAACCGTCTTCAACGACACCACTAACAACGTGATAGTGAAGCTCACCGTGAACACGCTGGCAAGCAACACACCCAGCGTTGCCTTGCGATGCGTCAGACCAACGCGCTTGGTAATGCGGTGTTTCAGCAGCGAAGACCATGGAATGACTGAGATCTCGTCAACTCCACCGGAGTCAATTACTCCAGGTTCATTGTGTGCAGAAGGCGGAAGATGTTCGTCGCGTTGCACGAATTACACCGTACTTGCAAGGACTCTTACGAGGCGAAGTTCAGAAGCGTCTATCGATTAAGGAAAGACGAGATCAACAGTTGCGCCACGCGGCACCATTGCATTGTTTTTCACTGTTTTACCAGCAATGAGGGCTTGCTTGAGTTTGCCCTGTTGGTTGCCTGTGACGCTTCCCACAACGAAACCAGCCTCTTGTAAGCGACTTTGCACCGTGTCAATGCGATTTCCAACGATGTACGGAAGTTTCACTAAGTCTGGGCCAAGCGAAATTGAATATGCAATTCCGGTGTCACGCGCAACCTTTTCACCGGGTACTGGTGATTGTGCTCCGATTAAACCCTTAGCTGCACCATTACTTTTCGCCGCTGGTGTTTCAATCAAGGTAAGTCCTAAATCGGCTACAACCTTTTGTGCGTCTTCCAATTTGAGTCCAACAATTGTTGGAACTTCACGTAATTCCGGTCCTACCGAAACCAGCAGATCAATCGCTGTTCCCTTGAGTAATTGATCACCAGGTTTCAGTCCTGGTTGCTCAGGAACATTCCAACCAATCGCAATTCCCGCAGGAACCTCTTCGCTATTGGTGTCACGTGCAGTAACCGCAAGACCCAGTGCATTGAGCTGATCAAATGCTGCTTGCGAATCTGCACCAGAAACATCGGGCAAGGTTGCAAATGTCGGTCCTTCTGAAACCACGATGGTCAACGTTTGACCTTCCTTCAGTCTTGCTCCTTCAGCAGGTTCAGTTCGAACTACCGAACCCGCAGGAATGTCGTCATTGCGTTCAGATGTAACAACGATTGTCCAACCATTAGAAGCAATCAAATTGCGTGCTTCACCTTCAATGATTCCTGCGAGTGGCGGAATGGTGTGAGATTGTTTAACTACAACGCGGAAGCCAACAACACCGGCGACCAACAACGCAATGATGGCACCAATTACCCACAGGCGCTTGTGTCGCCGCACTTCACCTTCGGATGCCACAACGATTGGTTCGTCCTTCGTGCCATCTTTTATTCGTAGCGTTGAACCCGACGGATCAACTGCTGCAGCAATAGGAATAGTTACATCTTGAGTTTCATCAACTTTGGGACGCGCAATCTCGCCGGTGTGTTCTGCCTCTTTTTGTTCTATAACTTTGGCAAACGAACTTGCAGCAAGAGGTTCAATCGGTGTCGGAAGCGGCATTTTTTCGGCGATGCCAGCCATAGCTCTTCCAAATTCGATTGCGGTATAACGTTCAGCAGAATCTGGTCGGCCAGCACGCTCGAGCGGAGCAGCAATTGGTCCAAGGTCTGCAGAAACTGGAAGCAGTTTTCCAACACGATTCGACAACGTGATTGCTGCGGTGTCGCCACTGAATGGCAAAGTGCCAGTAATTGACTCAAGAAGAGTTGTTGCTAGCGAGTACACGTCACTTTGCGCACTCGGTTGTTCGCCTATAGCAATTTCTGGAGCCGCATAGTTTGCTTGCTCAATACTCATCTTCTCGGCATTGACCATGCGCTTCAGTCCGAGACCTGCCAAACGAACACGGCCATCGTCACCAATAAAGATATTTGCTGGTCGCACATCTCCGTGCACCCAACCTTTGCCATGAATGAAGTGCAACGCTCGGCACACGTCTAAGCCAGCTACCAGAGCCTGCGACGGAGTTAACCTACGGCCACGATCCATAATCTGGCGCAATGTTCCACCGCTATAACTCTCCAAAACCGTAAACACGTACAGGGTGCCAGCAATGGTCTCTGTGCCCCAGTCCTCTATCGAAGCAAGCGAGGCATGCGAGAGGCCGGCAAGCATCTGTGTTTGACGCTTAAACACCTCGACACCATCTGATGCAGTCAGAATTCCAGACTCCAGGTCAACAAGTGCCTCGGCTGGCGAGAGCCGTAATACCAGTTTTTTACGCGAGCGGATATCAGTTGCTTCAAATACGTCCGAATTACCAGATCCTCCGCCAAGCGGTGCATCTATGCGGTATCGGTGCGCAAGAACTGCGCCAATCATCGAATCTGTACCTGCCATGTGTGAACTAAATCTAGTCGTTTTACTCTCCGCATGAATAACGGACATCCCTATAAATAAGCGAGAATAGAGGTCATGAAGCTTGATCCAAAACTTTTGTTAGCCAGTATGGGAATTTCGGCAGGCCTCGTACTTTTTGTGATGGGTTTGAATACTGGTTTGACAGGTCGTGATGCAACAAATTTGCCAGATGCGATTGAAAATATTTCTCCGGGACAAGGTGAGCGAGTACTTCGACAGTCGCAGATCATTGTTGACTTTATAGACGGCTATGAAGCGACCTTGTTCATTGATGGAATTGAGCTTCCCACCACTCGACTTGATGAGCTGATTACAAGCGGCACTGCACCAGCACCTGGAGCACAAATTGATTTGCCACCAACAGCAATTTATGACCCTGGTAACTTCACCATTAGCTTTTTACCGCAAGATGGCGCGCCTATCGAAGAACTAAAACAGGGTGAGCACACGGGAAAAGTCAGATACTGGCTTACTAGCCAAGGGGAAAATAAAGCTCGCGTATATACGTGGAAGTTTTACACCGACTAACTAACTATGGCGCGGTATTCGCTGGCTGTTAACAGGCCTTCCAGCGTTTCGTCATAGGACATTTGCACTTCATACAACCAACCCGATCCATATGGATCTGCGTTCACTAGTCCGGGTTGTGCGGCAAGGGATTCATTCACCAATACGACACTTCCACTGACTGGCGAATAGACATCGCTCACGCTTTTACTGCTTTCAACTTCAACCACACTTGTGCCGGAGCGTACTGACTGACCGATAGTTGGCAACTGCACATGGACAATATTTCCCAGTGCATCTTGCGCAAGATCAGTGATGCCAATTCGCGCAGACTCGCCGTCGATGAGAACCCACTCATGTTGTCGGGTGTAGCGCAATCCTTCAGGAATGTTCACACACTCAACTTAGCCAAATGCACGAACTCCACGCACCTTAAATGTGCGATTTGGCGGCTGCTTGTTCGCTGACAATGTTTGCACCCGATCAAACTGTTGTCCGTCATTGAAATACTGCGTCCACGCTTCCGTGCCGTTGTAATCAGACGACGTCCAGTAATACCCAATGTCAAATCCGCCAATAGGTGTTGGTTCACGGTTAACTCGATTTTGAGCCAGTACACGCCACGCAATGTTTAGTTCATTCGCAGACGGTAAAAACCAATCAGTGAACCCGTTGCAAGCCTGCGAACGCACCAGCGCTGCAGCATGAACTTTAGTTGCGCCATACCGTCTCACGATGAGGTCGGTATTCGATTTTCCTGCGCCGATTGCTTTTGCGCGCACACGATCAATTTGCAATGCGTGAATGCCTTGAACACCTCCCGCTGGTTTGAATGGAACTCCAGCAATTTCACAACTTGCAGGCGCTGCTTCCAAATATCTTCCCCACGGCTGCGTTGAACCGGCATCGTAAAACACCACGCCACCACCAGGACCAATATCGCCAACCGAACAACTCACACCTGCTGAACATTGAGCATTTTGTCGAACCGATGTCACCACTAGAGGCGGTGGTGGGTTACCTGTACCCGCTGGGAACGGTCTCACCGCAACGACTCCAAACTTCTGCGATGCAAATGATCCTTCGTGGTAAGGACTCATTACCAGGTCTTTGTTTCCAGTTAGTCCCTTAATGATTCCATTCGCATCAGTGAACTTCGTTCCGTCCTGAAACTGTTGGTACCACGCAAATGTTGCGCTCTGTTCCGATGATGTCCAAATCACTCCGCGATAGAAACGGCCACGTCCACCAAGCTTCCAATAGTTATACAGCGCATCAAGTTCATCTGCAGATGGAATACTCCAACCCGATTGAATCTTCCCCGCAATGCTTGCGGAACCAAATTTCGACAACATGAGCTGCGTGTTCTGTGCACCCATGCCAATTTGCATTGACCGCAGCCGCAACATGGATGCAGAAAGGCCCTCTTGGCCGTCTACATATAAAGACTCGCGTGGTCCCCAATTAGAGCCAAATGCTTTTGGTTCCATTCGTGCTTCAAGAAAACGTCCCCACCACTGCTGTGAGCCTGCATCGTAAAACACCACGCCACCACCTGGGCCAATCATGCCAACTGCACAACCTTCGCCGGTTTCCTTGCA
>BJFW01000046.1 GCA_014190095.1 Actinomycetes bacterium
GGTCCCACACAACGCCGGTGTATCGCTCGTGCACAGCAAGAGTGGGGGCGCCGCGCAATGTTGAGTTTGCTTCTTTTGCCCGAACGAGGTGTGCTTTGCTGACACCGAGGAGTTTTGCGTCTCCACCGCTTACTTTCTTCAATTGATTCACAAGTTCGCTGCGTTGGGTGCCAAGTTGCTTTCCAAAAACGCCAGACGATTCGCGCCACTTAACCGTGGATGAACCACCTTCTGCTTTTCCCTCCGAAGGAGGCAACAAGATATACAGCGAAGCCACGACACGAAAGTCTGCCTTACCCATGAGTATCCTTTTGGCATGGCAACCGTTAAACCAGTACAGAGTTGGGAAACCGACTGGGACCACGCCGATCCGGCCTACAACCAGAACGCTCCTCAAATTTGGGAACAGTTACGCGGCTCATGCCCAGTTGCCCACACCGATCGCTACGGCGGAGCATGGCTGCCGGTAACTCATGCAGATGTTTCTGCAATTGCTCGCGACACCGATCACTTTTCATCTGAAGGTGCAGTGTTGTCAAACAAGCCGCCTCGCGATCAATGGATTTCGACGGCTCCAATTGGCGGTGCGCCACCAATTACATCTGACCCACCGTTCCACGCGGACGCACGCCGTTTGTTGTTGCCAGCATTTAGCCCACAAGTGGTGGCCGAGTGGGAGCCAGAAATTCGTCGTTTATGCAATGAACTCATTGACAATATGGGTGATATCGAAACCGTTGATGCTGCAGTGCAATATGCGCAGAACATTCCGGTCTACGTCATCGCGCGCATGCTCGGCTTGCCGTTGGAAGATAGCGATTACTTCCGCGAAACCGTGCACTTAGTGCTCGAAGAAATTGGCGCAGAGTTCGGTGAGCGTCAAGGTGGTTTTGAAAAACTTGAAGCATATTTGGGAAGGCATGTGCAAGATCACATCGACAATCCCAAAGACGACCTCATTGGTTTTCTACTGAATGCAAAAATTTACGATCAACCATTGTCACCACAGCACGTAGTTGGCACCATTATTTTGTTGATGGTCGCAGGCATTGACACCACATGGAGCTCAATAGGCTCGTCCATTTGGCATCTTGCGCAGCATCCATCCGATCTATCTCGCATGGTGAATGAACCAGAACTTTTGCCAACAGCAATCGAGGAACTGTTGCGTGTCTATGCACCAGTGACTATGGCGCGCATTGTTAAAGAGGATGCAGAAATTGGTGGTTGTCCGGTGAAGCGTGGCGACTCGGTGCTACTTCCATTCCCAGCTGCAAACCGCGACCCTGATGTATTTCCTGATGCCGACAAAGTCATTATTGATCGCGAAGAAAATCGCCATGTCGCTTTCGGTCTTGGTATTCACCGATGCCTTGGCTCAAACCTTGCTCGGCTCGAACTTCGTGTTGCTGTTGAAGTGTTTATTCAGCGCTTTCCTCAGTTCGAACTTGCAGACCCAAGTGCTGTTACTTGGAGTCTTGGTCAAGTTCGTGGTCCACGTAAATTGCCAGTGCGAATTACGCAACGCGCATAGTTCGTGTCGCATTCGCATCCACCATCCAGCATTGACCTGGATGCGTTAAATCCAGACCAGCGTGATGCGGTGTTGCATCCAACTGGCCCATTGCTTGTTGTGGCCGGCGCAGGGTCGGGTAAGACCCGAGTTCTTACTCAGCGCATTGCGTACCTCATTGCAAACGGCGCTCACCCCATGCATATTTTGGCCATCACCTTTACCAATAAAGCAGCGCAAGAAATGCGTGATCGGGTTGAAGCACTGGTTGGTCCCGTTGCCAAGCAAATGTGGGTCAGCACATTTCACTCGGCGTGTGTTCGTATTCTGCGTGCTCAGGCAGAGCACTTGGGGTATCCAAAAACGTTTTCAATTTACGATCAATCGGATGCGCAGCGTTTGGTTGGCTATTGCATTCGCGACCTTGGGCTAGACCCAAAGCGGTACAGCGCTCGTGGCGTGCAAGCTCGCATCAGTTTGTGGAAGAACGAACTGATCATTCCACACGATGCGGCGCAGCAGGTGAATAACACCATCGATCAGAAATATGTCGATGTGTATCGCGAATATCAAAAGCGCCTAGAACGCGCCGGGGCAATGGACTTTGATGATTTGCTTACCAATGTGGTGCGCTTGTTCCGTCAATATCCCGACGTGTTACGTGTGTATCAAGAACGCTTCAAGCACATTCTCATTGACGAGTATCAAGACACCAACATGGCGCAGAACGCAATTGTGGTCATGCTTGGTGCATCCCATCACAACGTGTGCGTTGTGGGTGACTCGGACCAAAGCGTGTATCGCTTTCGCGGTGCGGACTTCCGCAACATTTTAGAATTTGAGAACGCGTTTCCCGAAGTCACCACTGTGGTGCTTGCACAGAATTATCGAAGCACACAAACCATTTTGGACGCTGCCAATGCAGTTATCACGAATAATGCTGGGCGCAAACCTAAAGACTTGTGGACCGATCAGGGTCAGGGCGAAAAAATCGTTCGCTATTTCGCAAATGACGAATTCGACGAAGCCAAATGGGTGATTGCCCGGCTGAAAGAGCTGCACGACGACGAACATCGAAAGTGGAGCGATCTTGCGGTGTTTTATCGCACCAATGCTCAAAGCCGTGTTCTTGAAGAATCGTTAACCCACGGTGGAGTTCCCTACAAAGTAGTCGGTGGAACCAAGTTCTACGATCGCCGTGAAATTAAAGATGCACTGGCGTATTTACGTCTTGCATCTAACCCTCTTGATGAAGTGAGCATTAAGCGTGTCCTCAACGTGCCCAAGCGTGGCATTGGCGACACCACAGTCACCAAAGTTGACACATACGCCAATGAAACTGGCATTTCGTTTGCACTTGCTCTGCGCCGGGCTGCCGAGGCTGGTGTTGGTGCTGCTGGCGTGCGTGGAATCAACACGTTTTTACAGCTCCTCGATGAATGTCAATCCATGTTGGAAGATGGTCCTGGACCGGTGCTGCGTCATGCCATGGAACGAAGCGGATATCTCGCCGAACTTGTTGCCGAAGACACGATTGAGTCTGCGGGCCGTGAAGAAAACGTGCAAGAACTTATAGGTGTTGCCAGTGAATTTATGCAAGTAGATGAATTCCTTGAGCAAGTTGCGCTCGTTGCCGACACCGATCAAATTGATTCAGAAAATCATGTCACACTCATGACGCTGCACTCGGCAAAGGGCCTTGAGTTTCCAGTTGTATTCATTGTTGGCGTTGAAGAAGGTATCTTCCCGCACAATCGTGCGCTTACCGACCCCGTGGAATTGGAAGAAGAACGCAGACTTGCGTACGTGGGAATTACGCGCGCGAAGGAACGCCTTGTGCTCAGTCATGCGTGGAGCCGAAATTTGTTTGGCAACACCAACTACAACCCACCATCACGTTTTCTTGCCGAAATTCCTGACGAACTCATCGCACGCGAAGGCAACACCGACTCGGGAGCCGATTCGCAGCGCTATAGCTATCGATCCCAAGCCGACCGCGGCTATGCGCCAACAGCGCGACTTTCACGATCTGGCCCAAGTGTAAGCCCGCCTTCGAGTACGCAATTGCAAAGCGAGAATCATGGCTTGCGTATTGGCGACGAAATTGTTCACCCAACTTTTGGTGAGGGAATCATTATCAACATTCGTGGCCAGGGCGAAAAAGCAGAAGCGGCCATTCGCTTTCGTTTAGTTGGCGAGAAGCATCTTTCACTGGCGTGGGCTCCGTTGAAAAAATCGGGTCAATAAGTTCGTTACGGCGTTACGGGGTTCATGGTTCCCCGCAAGTCAATGAGCAACGTTGATTTGTTTTCAACGATCGGACGAACATCGGTTGGTGGCATGAGTTGTTCGACGGCCAGTGTGCGACCTTCGCAGTCGGTGAATGTGCGTGTCTTTTCAATTTGAGTAACGAGACATTCATCAGTTCGATCGGCGGGGTATGCGTAGTACACCTGCCATCCCTTTGCTACGTCAGTGCCGTTGTGATCAATCACGATTGATCGTTTGCCCAATGGGTCGCGGAGATCTGGGTATAACACTGGACCGCTCTCAGAAATCGATTTGGCGATGTCTGCAACTTCACCAACAACAAATGTTCTGTCGCCAGTTGCGGTAGTCACCTCGGTGTTATTGGTGACGTATGTCGCCATCAGCCAAGTCACCCCAAATAATGCTGCAAAAAACACGATGCCCCCGGCGATAGGCAATACCGCACGGGCAAAGGGTGAACTTGGCCTTCCGAACATGCCTCAAGTGTTGCCGATACTGCCTTGCGGTGCCTATTTCTTAGGCGGGTTGGCGGGTTGGTATCGGTCACGTCTGAGGGCGTAGGGTTCTGTAGTCGTGAAACGTCCTTACCGCGTTGTAGTGGCCAAGCCTGGCCTAGATGGCCATGATCGAGGCGCAAAAACCATCACTCGTGCTTTGCGCGACCATGGTTTCGAAGTGATCTATACGGGACTGCATCAGTTGCCTGAGCAAATTGCCGAAACTGCTTTGCAGGAAGACGTCGATGCGGTTGGTTTGTCGTTGTTGTCTGGTGCACATCTCACGCTGTTCCCGCGAGTAATGGAAGAGCTTCGTTCACGAAACCTCGGTGATGTGTTGGTATTTGGTGGAGGAGTGATTCCCGATGCCGATGCACGTGAATTACGCAATCAAGGTGTTGGCGAAATTTTTGGACCTGGTTCATCGTTGAAAGACATCGCAAGTTGGCTCGAGCAAGCGCTTGATGCACGCGAATAATAACAAGAAAGAAGCACATGGACCTTTTCGAATATCAAGGCAAACAGTATTTTGCGAAGTACAACATTCCGGTTTCGGCTGGTGGTGTTGCACTTACTGTCGACGAAGCCGTTGCTGAAGCCGAGAAGGCTCAGTACCCAGTCGTTGTGAAAGCCCAAGTGCAAGTTGGTGGGCGTGGCAAGGCAGGCGGAATCAAGTTGGCAACGAATGCTGATGAAGTTCGCTTGCACGCAGGAAACATTTTGGGCATGGACATTAAGGGTCATGTTGTAAAGCGCGTATGGATCGAGCACGCATCAGACATTGCCGAGGAGTACTACGCATCGTTCACGCTTGATCGCGCAGCGAAACAGCATCTCCTCATGCTGTCAGCTCAAGGCGGAGTTGACATTGAAGATGTTGCGGCGAAAGATCCAACAGCAATCGTGAAATTACACATCAACCCCATCAATGGTTTGTCGCTTGCCACTGCACGTCAAGCATCGGTTGATGCAAAAATTCCCGAGAAGGCACTCAATGGAGTTGCCGACATGTTGGTGAGGTTGTACGAATGCTTCACCAAGGGTGACTGCGACCTTGCAGAAATTAACCCTTTGATTTTGAAGCCAACTGGTGAAGTACATGCACTTGACGCAAAAGTAAGCCTTGATAGCAATGCTGCTTTCCGTCACCCAGAGTGGGAAGAGTACGCAGCGACTGAAGAACTTGATGCTCGTGAACAGTTGGCTCGTGAAAAGGACCTGCAATACATCGGTCTTGATGGGACTGTAGGAATCATTGCTAACGGCGCTGGCTTAGCCATGAGCACTTTGGACGTGGTGAACCAAGTTGGCGGCAGTGCAGCAAACTTTCTCGACATTGGTGGCGGAGCAAATGCAGAACTTATGACTGCCGCACTTGAAGTAATCAACTCAGACGCAAAAGTGAAAAGCATTCTGATCAACATCTTCGGTGGAATTACTCGCGGTGAAGAAGTAGCCAAAGGAATAGTTGAGGCTGTTAAGCGTGTATCACTTCGGGCACCAATTGTTATTCGCCTTGATGGCACTAATGCCGAAGAGGGCCGCAAGATTCTTGCTGAGGCAGGTATTCCAGATTCACAACTCACCAGTCGGCCAACCATGCTCGAAGCTGCTCGCGCAGCTGTTGCGTTGGCAAAGTAAGGAACCGTCATGGCAATTTTTGTAGATCAAAACACCAAGGTCATTGTTCAAGGCTTGACCGGCGGACAAGGGCGTTTTCATGGATTGCGCAATAAGGCGTACGGCACTCAAGTTGTGGGTGGAGTAACTCCTGGTAAAGCTGGTCAAGACGTAGAGGGAATTCCTGTTTTCGACTCAGTTGAAGATGCAGTAAAAGCAACAGGAGCAACTGCTTCGTTTATTGCAGTGCCACCGAAAGCGGCTCCAGCAGCAATTCTTGAAGCTGCTCGAGCAGGTATCGGGTTTGTGGTGTGCATCACCGAAGGAATTCCAGCTCAAGATGAAGCACGCGTGTATGCAACATTGCAACGTGACTTTCCTGCAACACGACTTCTTGGTCCTAACTGCCCAGGCATCATCAGCCCGGGTAAGTGCAATATTGGAATCACTGCTGGAGAAATTGCTCAGTTGCCAACAGCATCTGGTCCAAACGTAGGAATCGTTTCGCGTTCCGGAACACTCACATATCAAGCGTTGTACGAATTGAAGCAACAGGGAATTGGTGTCAGCACCTGTGTCGGAATTGGTGGCGACCCGGTTCCTGGAACTTCATTTGTTGACTGCCTGGCAGAATTTCAAACGGACCCAGAGACTCACGCCATCATCATGATTGGTGAAATTGGAGGATCAGCCGAAGAGGAAGCTGCGGAATTCATCACCAATCATGTGACGAAGCCAATGAGTGCTTATATCGCAGGCGTTACTGCGCCAGCGGGCAAGAAGATGGGCCACGCAGGAGCAATTGTCTCTGGTGGCAAGGGAACTGCCCAGGGCAAGATGGACGCATTGCGTATGGCCGGAGTGAAGATTGGTCTCAATCCAACTGAGGCTGGCTCGCTGATGGCCGAAATTGTAAATAACCTTCATTAAGTGAATCGCCCCCAGCAATCCATTTCGTATTTGCCAGGCCTTGATGGCTTGCGTGCGATTGCCGTTTTGGCAGTGGTGGTGTATCACGCCAATAAGAACTGGCTGCACGGAGGATTTCTTGGGGTAGAAGTGTTCTTTGTGATCAGTGGCTATTTGATCACGTTGTTGTTGCTCACCGAGTCAGAGAAACACGGAAGAATCAACTTCCGCGCGTTTTGGCTGCGCCGAGCACGTCGATTGTTGCCAGCACTGTGGTCATTGCTCTTGGGCGTCACTATTTATTGTTCGCTGTTCGAGCGAGCAGAACTTGGAAAACTTCGTGGTGACGTCATTGCTGCTCTGATCTACGTGTTCAACTGGTTCAAGATTTGGGCAGGTGATTCATACTTTGATGCCAGTGCGCTTGATCCACTTCGACACCTGTGGTCACTTGCGGTTGAAGAGCAGTTCTATTTGATTTGGCCTGTACTTACTGCCGTGGTGCTCAAGAGGTATGGGCGCAGGCCAGCGAAGTTGGGTGTCATCTTCCTTGGAATTTCGGTTGCAATTGCAATGTATGTTGCAACTACATATGCCGCTGGTGTTCGCGGAACGCCAATTGAAACCCCCGAGCAATACATTTCGCTATTTGGTCATGCCGTCTCGCGTCTGGACTTTCTGTTCTTGGGAACCATTGGTCGCTCTGGTGGTCTGTTCTTGGGTGCTGCATTGGCGTTTTGGTTCCGCCCAGACATGTTTACAGGTTCAAACAATTCAAGTGATCGTCATGTTGTTTCGGCATTTGCGATTGCTGGCACCGCAGGACTTACGTACATGATGTGGACTTTCCGTGACGTGGTATTTATTGCAGAAACCGGTGGAATTCGCGGCTACGACCCTCTGTTTCAAGGAGGGTTTTTGCTTGTCGGTGTTGCAACGTGTGCAATTATCACAGCTGCAGTGCACCCACGCTCATTTGTCGGTAATGCAGTGCTCGGTAATCCTGTATTCACATACATCGGTCGCCGTTCGTATGGCTTGTATCTGTTTCACTGGCCGGTGTTTCAGTTATACCGCAAAGTTGCAAGTAATAATTTGACATTTATCCAATTCGTGCTGTTGTTTGCTGTGGTTTTGGTACTCACCGAATTGTCATATCGCTTTATTGAAATGCCGGTACGCGAAGGACGTCTTGGAGAGGCGTGGCATAAGTTGAGATTCCCGCGCACCGATGCTGACAATGAGCGGCGCAACAAAGTGTTTGCCCTTGGCGCAGTTGTTGCTGTGCTTCCCGTGTTCTCCATCGTGAGTTTGGCAATTGGCACTGGCGAAGGAAAAATTGCAGAGAGCATCAAGAGCGGTGAAGGCGTGGTGCAAAACCTGCTCGGAACTACGGTTCCCCCAGATCCAAACGCCACCACAATTCCAGGAACACAAACCACAACACTGGACGGACAACAGATCCCAATCCTTGCCATTGGCGACTCGGTCATGTTGGGTGCTGCGAAAATTCTTACCGAACGCGGGATCACGGTTGATGCACTGAAGAGTCGACCATTTAGGCAAGCATTAGAAATTGCTAACTACGTGAAGTCAATTAATCGACTTGGTGAGTTCGTAATCATCCATTTAGGTACGAATAACTATGTTGACCAGAAGACGCTAGATGAAATTATGGTCCCGTTGAAAGACGTCGATTTAGTGCTCTTTATTACAGCGCATGTTCCCACCAGAGCGTGGCAAGACCCAAACAATGCTTTGGTGCGCGCCATGCCAAATGCGTACGGAAACGTGAAGGTTTTGGACTGGTATAAAATTGCCGAGGAACATCCCGAGTATCTTTACGGCGACAAAGTTCACTTAAACAATGAAGGCCAAAAGGTCTACGCCGATCTCATCATGCAAGCAATAGGGAAGTAAGGTTTTTGCCATGACAACTCCAGTTCGTATTGCCATTACCGGTGCTGCCGGACAAATCGGTTACAGCCTGCTCTTCCGTATTGCATCAGGTGCAATGCTCGGACCAGATACCCCGGTCATTTTGCAACTGCTTGAGGTAACCCCTGCGCTTGGTGCGCTTGGCGGCGTGAAGATGGAGCTCGATGACTGTGCGTTCAGCCCGCTTGTCGATGTCATCTGCACAGATGACGCCAATCTTGCGTTCGGTGATGCAGACATTGCCATGTTGGTTGGTGCGATGCCTCGTAAAGATGGCATGGAACGCTCCGACCTCTTGTCAGCAAACGGTGGAATATTCAAGCCACAAGGTCAAGCGATTAGCGCAAATGCAAGAAAGAACGTAAAGGTCCTTGTTGTTGGTAACCCAGCAAACACCAACTCACTTATCGCTATGCACAATGCGCCAAATATCGACCCACGACAGTTCACTGCAATGACGCGCCTTGATCACAATCGCGCTGTGAGTCAGTTGGCGCAAAAAGTTGGTCGTCCGGTTACTTCTGTGAAGAAAATGACCATCTGGGGCAACCACTCAACCACTCAATACCCAGACCTGTTTCACGCTGAGGTCGATGGCAAAAATGCTGCACAGTTGATCAATGATCAGCAGTGGATTGAAGACACATACATTCCGACCGTTGCAAAGCGCGGTGCTGCAGTCATCAAGGCTCGTGGTTCATCATCGGCCGCTTCTGCAGCCAATGCCGCACTTGAACACGTTCGATCATGGGTTCAAGGAACTCCAGAAGGCGACTGGGTAAGTATGGCTGTCCCATCGGACGGTAGCTACGGAGTGCCAGAAGGTTTGATCTCTTCTTTCCCGTGCACATGTATAAACGGTGAATACAAGATTGTTCAAGGACTCGACATCGATGCATTTAGCCGTGCGCGCATTGATGCTTCTGTTGCAGAACTTGGTGAAGAGCGTGATGCTGTTCGCCAACTTGGCTTGATCTAACTTTCCCTCTTTCCGTCAATGGCGGAATCTGCTCGCGAACGCGTGCAACCAAGAGGGTCATTTTTCTCAAGTTTGCGAATCTCCTTTCGTGGTGAAAGTTGCTGGCCTTTTTTCCAAGCGTCTAGATACTTTTGCGGCCAGATTTCTCCTTGCAGTAAGTACACCTCAGCCAACGGGCACACTCGTGATATTCCAAAGTGGGTGTGGCAGCGAGTAACTCGGGCATTTCCACTTGACCCCATTACTCCGATCCAATCGCCTGCAGCAACTCGCTGATTCTTTAACACTTTGACGCGTCCAAGGTGCGAGAAGAAATAGCGAACTCCGTCATCTCCTTGCAACGTGATCGTTAATCCACCGCGAGTTCCAGGTGAATCATTTTCGGGAGTCCATTTGTCAAATCGATGTAACTGCGAGATGACTCCGGCAGTTGGGGCAAGAATTCGGGCGTAGCAACCCTCAACATCTACTGCCGGATAGTTCAAATGATCTTTGGGATAGCGAACTGCAACTTTGCTAAATGGAAAGACGTACTTTTGTGTGTCATCCTCGGCGTTAGCAACTCGGGGAAACAGGGAAGCACTGATCAAGATTGCAACAGAGACGCGCAAAAAAGTGTGTGTGCGGAGCCCCCAACGCATAATGAGACTCTAGGTGACGGCGTTGCCCCTTCTGGAAACAGCGATTGAAGTGAAAACAATTAATGCGCCAACTCCAATAACCGATACGCCCTGCGCTAATGCAGAGTCAAATAGTTGACCAGCAAGTATTCCGGTGATGATAGTTACCCCTAAACCGCCCACTGCCACGATCTCGAGATGCATACGGTTTGCACCAAAGATGAATAACAGACCAACGATTGCAAAACCAACTAGTGGTTGCCACATATTGCTGTCCCAAGTGGAGAAAGCAATTGCAGCCATCAAAATGCTGACTGCACCTGCTGCACGAGCAATAAATCGAAGTCCAATGTTGCGCAGTGAAAACCAAATAAGCGCCGATCCGGAGATTGCAAAGAGCAATGGGGCGACGGGCGTATCCGGAATGAACTCTGAAATCACTGCAGCCATAAATGGTTGAGTCGCAGCAACGATGATGATGGTGCCAATAAATGACGTGTGCGTTGATAGTCCAATTCCAATGACGAGTGCTGCTGCAGAGGCGATTAACAGGATGTAGTCATCGTGCACGTTGAAAATATCAAGAAGCAGTCCAATTGCGAATGCAAAAGTCATTGTTGAAACCGCAGCGATGCTTTCTCCAAGTGTGGCGAGTTTGCCACCTTTCTTGATCAACGTGAATGAGAGGAAGGCTGTTAGGCCTGTTGCAACGAATAACGCCGCATCAATGGTGGCTTGTGACATGTCCTGCATCAGAGCAACCACAATCCACACCAAGCCAACAAAAATGACGGAGCCACCAAGGTAGGAAGCAATATCTGAAAAGGGAATCACCCAATGTGGCGAATCGCGTAATGCTTGAGCTTCTTCAGTTGTTAGCTTTCCTGAAGTCTCATATTCGTCAATGAGAGCACTTGTGCTCTTACGGTTCTTGGCCATACGCCGATACTACGAGTGTTACGGTGTCTGCCGATGAAACGAACATTTTGGATTGACACAGATACGGCAAGTGATGACGCAGTGGCGTTAATCATGGCTTTTATGAACCCTGA
>BJFW01000047.1:0-4652 GCA_014190095.1 Actinomycetes bacterium
AAAGTCATTGGACTTTCAGTTGACAGTGTTGAATCACACGAAAAGTGGGAAGGCGACATTGGTGAAACACAAGGTACACCAGTGAACTTTCCCATGATCGGAGACCCAGACCGCAACGTTTCCAACCTGTACGACATGATTCACCCAAACGCGAACGACACAATGACTGTTCGCAGCGTGTTTGTCATTGG
Source organism: Actinomycetes bacterium (assembly GCA_014190095.1). Lineage (GTDB taxonomy): Bacteria > Actinomycetota > Acidimicrobiia > Acidimicrobiales > Ilumatobacteraceae > UBA3006. The sequence goes on from BJFW01000047.1 coordinate 192, forward strand.
ACCAGACAAAAAAGTGAAGCTCACCATCACCTACCCAGCATCGACTGGTCGCAACTTTGATGAAGTACTCCGAGTAATTGACTCGTTGCAACTCACCGCAAAATTCAAAGTGGCAACCCCGGCAAACTGGAAAGACGGAAACGACGTCATCATTGGCGCAGCCGTAACCGACGATGAGGCCAAGACGCTGTTCCCTGGTGGCTGGAAGACCGTGAAGCCATACCTTCGCGTTTTGCCACAACCAAAGTAAAAGATAAGGAAGAGGGCAAATAGCGCATATTGTCCACAAACATTGAGCCGTAGGCTGAGGGGTATGAACAACCCCTCAGCCGCAACTGCAACCAATGTTTCCAAAATTTATGGACACGGAGACAGCGAAGTACGAGCACTTGACAATGTTTCAGTGCAATTTGAAACAGGCAAATTCACCGCCATTATGGGTCCAAGTGGCTCGGGTAAATCCACCCTGATGCATTGCATGGCCGGCCTTGATGAAATGACTGAGGGTTCAGTCACCATTGCCGACATTGACATCGCAAGCTTGAAGGACAAGGAGCTCACTCGCCTGCGTCGAGACAAGATTGGTTTCGTTTTTCAATCGTTCAACCTCGTTCCAACGTTGACTGCAGATGAAAACATTCGTCTTCCACTGCTGCTCGGAAACAACAAAGGCAACGAGGAGTGGATTCAGAAAGTCATCAACACCGTTCATCTGCAAGACCGCTTAACCCACCGCCCAAGCGAACTTTCTGGTGGTCAGCAACAACGCGTTGCTGTTGCGCGCGCACTTGCGAGCGAACCAGCAATTATTTTCGCTGACGAACCAACAGGAAACCTCGACTCAACTACTGGTACTGAAATTCTCTCCTTTATGCGCAAAGCAGTTAACGATCTAGGTCAAACCATCGTGATGGTGACCCACGACCCTGTGTCGGCAAGTTACGCAGACCGCATCGTGTTTTTGAAGGACGGCAAAATTGCAGGTGAATTACTTGAGCCAACGCCAGAACTCGTGCTTGATTACATGAAGAAATTGGGCCACTAAACCATGTTGCGTATTGCTCTCAAAGGCATATTGGGACGTAAGGCTCGATTGGTTCTTACTTCGCTCGCGGTCATCTTGGGTACTGCATTTCTGTCTGGCACAGCAGTGTTTTCCGCGACACTCAACCGAACCTTCGACAACTTGTTCAGCGACGTGTTTCGTAATGTCGATGCCTACGTTCGATCAACGCAAGTCATTGAGGCCGACTTTGGTGCCGAAGAACGTCAACGTCTCCCGCAGGAAATCATCGCAATAGTTGAACAAGTTCCGGGTGTTGCTGATGTGCAAGGTGACATTCAGGCGTTTGCGCGCATTGTTGGAAAAAATGGTGAACCTCTTGGTGCCGAAGGTGCAGGACCTCCAACATTTGGCAGTGTTGGCGAGGAGTTCAAGGGCGCTCTATGGACAATCAGTGAAGGAAAGTTCCCTTCAAATTCCACCGAAGTTGCGTTAGACGAAGCATCAGCAAAAACTGGGAATTACGCGATTGGTGACAGAGTAAAAATTGTCGCCCAAGCTGGAAGTCGCGTTTTCACACTGGTGGGTATAGCTAGCTATGGCGATGTTCGCTCTCCTGGTGGAGCAACATTTGCGTTATTTGACTTGGCAACAGCGCAAGAGTTCCTAGCCAAGCCAGGTTTCATTGACAACATTTTGGTTTCGGGTGACGGAACACTCTCTGACGAAGAATTAACCGAGGCAATTGCTCGTGCAATACCTAGTTCATACAAAGCAGAAACTCTCACAGGTGCACAAATCACCAAGGAAACACAAGACCAAATTGGATCCGCTCTGAGTTTCTTCAACATTTTGCTTTCCACATTTAGTTACATCGCACTCGGTGTGGGTAGCTTCGTGATTTACAACGTGTTCTCTATCAGCGCAGCACAGCGTCAGCGTGAAAATGCATTACTTCGAGCAATTGGTGCGTCCAAGAAACAAGTGACGCGAGCAATGTTGATCGAGTCGGTAGTTGTTGGTTTGTTCGGCTCCGTCATTGGCTTGTTTGCAGGAATCGGTCTGTCAAAAGCACTCAGTGCATTACTGAAGGCTGCTGGCATTGATCTTCCAACCGGTGGACTCGTGGTGCCAAGCTCGGCAATTGCCAACACCATCGTGGTCGGACTCATTGTTACTGTGTCGTCGGCTTGGCTTCCTGCTCGTCGCGCAGGCAAGGTTCCCCCGCTTGCTGCAATGCGTGAAACCGCAATTGAAGTTGTTGCTCTCACTCGCCGTCGCACCATTTTCGGATTCGTACTTATTGCGCTCGGCGCAGTAGCAATCGTTGCCGTAACCAATGGTGCAAGCAATACATGGCTTGGACTCGGAATTCTGCTTGTCTTTTCTGGAACTATCACTCTTGGTCCAGTGATTGCTCGACCAGTTGCATTGCTCCTTGGAAAGCCTGCAGAAAGGCTCCGCGGCGTAACGGGAACCATGGCTCGTCAGAACAGCGCGCGCAACCCTAAACGCACGGCGCGCACAGCATCACCTGTTCTGATCGGAGTTGCACTCGTTACCGCTGTCGCGGCACTTGCTGCAAGTATCCGTACGCAAATCGATGGCGTCTTCACCGAGCAATTCAAGGGTGACTACGCAATTAGCACTACTGCACGTGGCTTTGGTGGCCTCAGCCCGTCACTTGCCGACGACATCAATTTGCTGCCCGAAGTGGAGCGCGCAACGGGAATTGGTCTGCTCACCGTAAAAATTGAAGACAGAGGCCAGTACCTCACCACCATTAATCCAGCAACCGCTGAAGGTGTATTTGACCTTGGACTTACTTCTGGAACTTATTCAGATCTCACTGCCGACACCATTTTTGTGTCCCAGCAATACGTAGAGAACAACGACTCAAAACTTGGCGACACCATTTCAATAACACTTGCTGACGCACAAGTGAAGACTCTTTCGATTGCAGGTATCTACGAATTTGATGAAATTGCGGGAAAATACACCGTTAGCCGCGACCTCATCAAAGATTCAACAGTCATCAACTTTGACCTCGGCGTCTATATCAAAATGAAGTCTGGAGTACCTGAAGAATCTGCACGGGCGATATTGCAATCAGCAGTTGACAAATACGGACAAGGCACCTTGCTGTCGAAACGCGAATACATTGACTCGCAGTCGGGACAAATCAACCAACTTCTTGGATTGATTTATGGTCTACTTTTCCTGTCGGTCATCATCGCGGTGGTCGGAATCATCATTACATTGTTGCTCTCAGTGTTCGAACGACAACGGGAAATTGGCCTGTTGCGGGCAGTAGGTATGACAAAGAGCCAGGTTCGCACCACCGTGCGCTGGGAGAGCGTGATTACCTCGCTTCTTGGGGCAGTCGTTGGAATTGTGTTGGGAGTGGGTCTTGGCTGGGTCATTGTGTACGCCTTGCGCGACCAAGGTCTGTCGTCATTCTCGGTGCCAATCAGTTCAACCGTTTCCATTCTGATTATGGCCTTTGTTATTGGAGTGCTCGCCGCCGTGTACCCAGCCTGGCGGGCTACTCGTGTGAATCTGCTGACAGCAATCACCACCAGCTAATGACCCCAGCAGACCTCACGCCAGAGATGTTGGAGTTCCTTAGGGAACGACATTTAGCGACGCTCACTACCCTTCGCCCAGATGGTTCGCCTCACGTAGTGCCCGTTGGTTTTACTTACGACGAAGACAAACAAGTCGTGCGTGTAATCACGTTTGCTCCATCGCAAAAAGCAAAACATGCGCAACGCGGTGGTCGTGCAGTGGTGTCACAAGTAGATGGTGGCCGATGGCTCACACTTGAAGGAACAGTGCGTCTTGCAACACGCGACAACGACAACGCTGAAGTGAACGAAGCATGTGCTCGATACGCACAGCGTTACCGTCAACCAAAAGAACGCGACAACCGCGTAGCAATCATTATTTCAGTCGACCGCATTATGGGTCGCGTCAGCACAACTAACGAATAGTTAGTTAAACGAATCTTGTCCGTCACCGCGCATGGTGGCAAATTCATTGAGCAAAATTTGTGATGCAGGATGACTGTCACCAAATGCTGGTGTGCGATCAATTGATAATGGTGTGAAGTTTGGGCTGACCAGCGGCTGATGCCCAGTTTGGCAACCAGGGCACCAATACAACACACGGTTGGCTTCACCGTGGTGAGCAACTCGAATGAGGTCGCCACATCGCTGACACGATTTACCTTGGCGTCCATAGACAGCCATTTCATTGGGAGAAGTGGCGTTTTTTGCCTCGTAGTGCATGTGAGCAAGGAGCGACTCTTGAGCAAGAGTAAGCAATTCACGGCACTCTGCGCGCTTCATTTCACCAATGCGTGCCCAAGGGTGCACTTCACACGCCCACATAATTTCGCAGCGAAACACATTGCCAATTCCGGACACCACACGTTGATCGAGCAACACTTCTGAAAC
>BJFW01000047.1:5163-6558 GCA_014190095.1 Actinomycetes bacterium
AAGATGACTCGCAAGACCCGCTCATTCGACGAGCAGCGCAACGCTATGGAACCGTCGGCGCGATGCTGGCAGGTGGAATGGTGGTGTTCGACAAATTGCTTGGACGAAAACCCAAGCAAGACGCCGCTGTTGTTATCGAAGCGTCAAGTGATCCGATTGACATCGACAACGATGGCATCACCGTTGAATTAAACGACCAGCTCACCGTGCATTCGCCCGCACCAAGCAAGCGCATTGGCAGTTCACGAATAGTCAAGAAACGGCATAGAACCCAATAAATACAAGGGTTTTATGGTTACGGCAGCTGGCCAACCGAAGCCAAGGCCAAGCGCACCAAACGATCGTGACCGCTGGTCATTTCCTTCACCATTTGTTCCGAAGTTGCCTGGGTTGGAGTGAACCATCCAAGGTCCAAGGCTTGTTGAGTCGGTTGGCAATCACCAGAAACCGGAACAACGTACGCCAAGCTGACTGCATGATGACGCGGATCGTGAAAACCACTAATGCTTGGGTCTGGAAAGTACTCAACAACCGTGAAAGGAGCTGGCTCGAGCGGCACACGAGGCAACGCGAGAGGTCCTAAGTCTTTTTCAAGGTGACGCAAGATTGCTTCGCGAATACGCTCACCCAAGAGAACCCGGCCCGATACCACGGTACGGCTAATTGACCCGTCTGGCGCTTGTCGTAACAACATGCCCACATGGGTGACCTCGCCCATGTCATTGACCCGCACAGGCACAGCATCTACATAGACAAGAGGCACTTGACCACGCACATCATTCAGCGTTTGCGGGTCGAGCCAGTTGGTTTTGACATCAATACTGTCGGTCACAGCGCCTCCTTAATGCGATGTTCTATTGTCTCAGAAATTTCAACATAAGCGTGGAATACCTCATGCGCAATGAACTCATATGCGAAGGTATTCACATGAATCGCACATCACTTCTCGACAAACTTTGGATCCCGCTAGGCGTTTTTGTTCTCCTTGCCGGAATCACCCATTTCGCAAACCCCAGCTTCTTCGATGCCATCGTTCCGCCATGGTTGCCGCCAAGTGAGCGCTTTTGGACATACATCAGTGGACTTGCCGAAATCGCTATTGGACTTGGCGTGCTTACTCCCAAATATCGAAAAATTGGTGCCTTGGCCTCAGTGGCGTTATTTGTTGCGGTCTACCCCGCCAACATATTCATGGTGTGGGATTGGCGCGATCGATCAACCGCCGAACAAGTGGTGTCGTGGGTTCGCTTGCCGTTTCAATTTGTATTTATCTGGATGGCATTAATTGTGGCCAAGCAAAACGGCTCACCAATTGCCGGCAACATACTTCGTTTCCAAAAACGCAAGTAGACCATCGTGGCCTCCTTCGCGGCCAATCCCTGAGGCTTTCACTCC
>BJFW01000047.1:7270-11262 GCA_014190095.1 Actinomycetes bacterium
GCTGGGCCTGGAGGGTCGGCGACCACAACATTCACAACACCATTTGGTACTCCCGCACGCTGCAGAATGTCAGCAATTGCAAGAGCAGTTAGCGGCGTATCGTGCGCGGGCTTTAAGACAACAGTGCAACCCGCAGCAAGCGCTGGTCCAATTTTTCGAGTGGCCATGGCCGCTGGAAAGTTCCATGGCGTAGCAAGCAATGCAACCCCGACTGGCTGACGCGAAACCAGCAACCAATTTGAGCCACTTGGTGCTCGGCGATAATCGCCATCGATGCGAACTGCCTCTTCACTAAACCAGCGAAAAAACTCGGCGGCATAGGCAACTTCGGCACGCGCATCAGAAAGCACCTTGCCCATTTCAAGCGTGATGGTTCGAGCAAGTTCTTCCTGCTCGGCAATCATGATCTCAAACGCCTTGCGCAGTATCTCTGCACGCACGCGCGGCGCGGTGTTCTTCCACGGCACAAATGCATCATGGGCCATGTCCACCGCATGCAAGCAATCCGCAATTGATGCGTTCTCAACCGTGCCAATTGCAAGCCCCGTTGCAGGGTTCAACACTTCAATTTGGGATGACATGCTTGCACCTATTTCTGAAGTTCAACGCCAGAGATCTGCTTAATTCTGTCGCGCAAAAACTCAAAAGCAGTTTTGTTTTCGGCGATTAGCACGTCATCTGCTGGGTGTAAAAACAACGGAGTTGAAATGCGCGCACGCTTGGCAGCTTCTCCAACAGGGTTATTCACTCGGTGCGTGGTGCTTGGGTAATACCCATTTGTGACGTAGTCCAACATGTCACCGGCGTTGATTGCCACACTGCCCGGATCACATGGCACATCATGCCACTTCCCGCTTAAATCAAGTACTTGCAAACCAGGTTCATTTGATGCCGGTAGCACTGTGATCATGTTGATGTCTTCATGAGCAGCCGCACGCACTGCATCTGCTGGCTCGTCACCGCGCAATGGTGGGTAATGCAAAATTCGCAACAACGTTCGGCGCGTACCTTCAATCATTTGTGAAAGCGGCATCGAAAAATTCTTTGAGATTTCCTCTGGCGTGTTTGCCTCGACCCACGTGAGCAGTTCGGCAGCAAGCGACCAACCTGCTTGATAAACGGCTGCCGCACTTGCCGACTCAAGTTCGGGCTGGCGGCCCCACGGATACCAGTGGTAATACTCCTTAATATCTTTCACCTCTGCGCCAACTGCGGTTTCTGCTTCTTCAAGAGGTCGATAACCATCTTGTTCGGTTTCGCTTGGCAAATAGTTCCATTTGCGCTCTGAACGGAAAAAGTCGTGCCACTCGTTCTGCAATCGCAAAACAATGTCGTATGGAATGGGATGATTAATCAGTACAGCAAAGCCTGTTTCGCGAAGCGACTTCGTGAATTGCTTCGGTGCATCTGGCGATGTGTAGTCGACTACTGCGACGTCCATGACTCTCAGACTACGGCGGTTCAGATGCAGTCGCCACTCATGACATGCCTTTAATCACTAATGTGGCACAGTGCATACACGGCGTCTCATTCTCACATTGCAGTTTGCGATGGGCGTCTTGGCCGCTGGTTATGGGGTGATGTTTACCATGCTGGATGACTGGCGAAGTGAGTATGGCATTCAAGAGACCGGCCTCAGCATGATTATTGCGGTTGGTTTCTTTACGTCATTTGCTGCGCAACTCACCATTGCTCCATTGGCCGACAAAGGACACGCACGAAAACTTCTCAGCTTGGGCATGCTCGCCAATGCAGTGGGTGCAGTGCTCATGGCATTCGGCGAATCTCTACCTGCTTTTCTCCTTGGGCGATTCGTCATGGGGCTTGGCGCAGGAATCGCAATTCCTGCAATTAAGCGAATCGTCATCGTGAGTGACCGAGAAAATATCGGACGCAACTTGGGGCGCGGAGTTTCTATTGAAGTTGCAGGATTTGCAATTGGGCCTGTTATCTCGGCGCTCACCGTTGACGCATTTAATCTTGCGGCGCCGTTCATCATCATCACTGTGCTCACAATGATTTTTGGAATCATCATTTCTCGACTCAACATCTCAGAAACTGCGGTCGAAGATCAAACCGACGAACGATTCGCACTTGACCTTCTTAAGTTACGACCCGTTCTTGGTTCGATTCTGGTTGGTCTTGCTCTGTACGTGATGATCGGGGTGTACGACTCATTGTGGGTCATCATGATGAATGATTTGCAAGCGCCTAACTGGGTTGGCAATGCAGGTGTTGCACTGTTTGGATTGCCATGGATTTTTTTTGGCACCCTTGGCGGCAAAATAGCTCAGCGTCATGGTCCACTGCGCGTCAGCGCCTTCGGGCTTGCAATGGGTGCCCTATACATGACCTCATATGGGTTCATGTCCATGCCCTATCTCATGCTTGGAATTGGACTGAGCCAGTCAATTCTTGATTCACTCACCGTCACAGGAATTGGTATTGCTGTCGCTCAAGCGACACCTGCTGAACGTCAAGCAGGAGCATCTGGTTTGCTTGGCGGCATGCAAACACTCACCGGTGGTGTTTCTGCTGTCGCTGCAGGAACTATGTACGAACACTTTGGTCAGGCATTTGCCTTCTCGGCCACAGGAATCGTGATGGCCTTGCTCGTATCTGTCGGTTGTGTGCTCGCGGGTAAAAAGTGGTTGCAGAAACCTTTACCTGAACTGATTGTGTCAGGCAGGGCCTGAAAACATTCCGCCATTTCGCTCATACGTCGTTACTGGGGACTTGTCGTCCTCGTAACGATTGATTTCTGCGCGACCTACAACGTGCCAGTGCACTTCGTCTGGACCGTCAGCCAAACGCAACGTTCGTTGACCCGCGTACAAACGTGCAAGTGGAGTCCACTGTGAAATACCCGTGGCACCAAATACCTGAATCGCTTCGTCAATAATCTTGCACACACGCTCAGGGACCATTGCCTTAATGGCGCTCACCCAAATGCGGGCTTCCGCATTGCCCATTGTGTCCATGGCCTTAGCGGCACGCAGCACCATGAGGCGCATCGCTTCAATTTCAATGCGTGCTTTGGCAATGGTTTCGGTGTTCTTACCCAATCGCGCAATTGGCTTACCAAATGCTTCGCGTGAAAGTCCACGACGAACCATCAGTTCAAGGGCTCGTTCACCCGCACCGATTGAACGCATGCAGTGGTGAATACGTCCAGGTCCTAAACGAACCTGCGAAATCTCGAATCCACGTCCTTCACCTAACAACATGTTTGATGCGGGAACTCGAACGTCAGTGAAACGCAAGTGCATGTGACCGTGCGGTGCGTCGTCCTCGCCAAACACTTCCATAGGGCCAAGAATCTGTACGCCAGGTGTATCCATTGGCACCAAAATTTGCGAGTGGCGCTTGTGTGGTGGGGCATCTGGGCTGGTGAGCAACATGCAAATCATGATCTTGCAGCGCGGGTCTCCCGCGCCAGAGATGTAGTACTTCTCGCCGTTGATCAGCCACTCGTCGCCGTCGAGTTCTGCACGGCATTCCAAATTCTTTGCATCTGACGATGCCACGTCTGGCTCCGTCATTGCGTACGCCGAACGAATTTCACCAGCAAGCAGCGGCTTCAACCACTTCTCTTTTTGTTCTGGTGTTCCAACGCGCTCTAGCACTTCCATGTTGCCGGTATCTGGTGCACTGCAGTTCATTGCTTCGGATGCAATTGGGTTCTTGCCAAGTTCTACAGCGATGTACGCATAGTCCAGGTTTGACAGACCTTCACCTGTTTCGGCATTTGGCAGGAAGAAGTTCCACAGTCCCTTCGCGCGTGCTTTGCGCTTCAACTCATCAAGCAATTCAAGTTGGCCTTCGCCATATTGCCAGCGATCTGGCCTGCCTTCACCAAGTGCGAAATACTTCTCTGTCACTGGCTCTACTTCGTTGGCAATAAATTCTTTCACCGCGTTATACAACGGAACTGCCTTGGCCGACATGGCCAAGTTCATTGCATCGTCAGTGGTGATTCCTGAATACATTCC
>BJFW01000048.1 GCA_014190095.1 Actinomycetes bacterium
CCACGCGAACGCACAGCAAAACTCATCGCTGGGTTTGGTGGCAGGGAAGCAGTGCGCAAACAAGTCTCAGATGCTCTTGCACAAGATGAAGCGCGATGGGCACTGGAACTTGGTTCGTGGTTGGTGCGAAGTGATGGTGCAGAAGATGCAGATCGAGCGCTGCTTGCTAGAGCGTTACGCATGGTTGCCCAACGCACCAGCGCAGCAAATATCCGCAACTGGTGCATTACGCGTGCGCGAGTGTTAGATGGAACAGCAAACGTTGCGCGCTTGAAGAATGTGCATTTGCGGAAGCCAACATTGCTCAGTGCCGGTTATGAAAAGGCAGTGCACATTCTGCGTGTGCTCCTTGTTCCTGAACGCGTTGGCGAAACCAACATTCGCTTGAAGTTTGAGTTAGACGGCAGTATCACTGGCTTGCATATTCGAAATTATGTGGCGGTTCCGTACTCGGGCAACGATGCCGACGCAACAATTACGGCATCGCTCGATGCATGGACCAATGTTCTTTCGGGTGCAACAACGTTGAGTGCTGCACTCGCTGAGGGTTCAGTATCAATTGCAGGTAACGCAGATGGCGCAGTCAATGCGCTTCGTGGTTTTGATGTGAAGGGCCTTATTGCCTAATGGCAAACAAGCTTCCCCAAGAAACACCAGCGTTTACGGGTAAAGCAGAACGTCTCATCGCGCAATCAACACCGCGCAAACTTGCACGCCAAAGTGCCCCCGAAGGTGCGCCAAACATTGTGCTCATTTTGTTGGACGATGTTGGCTTCGGATCCTTTGGAACATTTGGTGGCCCTGTTCCAACACCAACCCTTGATCGCATTGCCAACATTGGCTTGCGCTACAACCAATTCCACACCACTGCACTGTGCTCACCAACGCGAGCAGCAATGCTTACTGGTCGAAATCACCACGCTGTGCACATGGGTGGCATTACCGAAATTGCTAACTCATTTCCTGGTTATGACAGTGCGATTCCGCCCGAAGCAGCAACCATGGCGCAGGTGTTGCGTATGTCGGGCTACGCAACGTCGGTGTTTGGCAAATGGCACCTCGCACCCTCGTGGGAGCAAAGCCCAGCAGGCCCATTTGATCGTTGGCCAACAGGTCTTGGCTTCGACAAGTTCTACGGAATTATTGGTGCGGAGTCTTCGCAGTGGGAACCTCCCGTGTACGACCAGACCACGCCAATTTCCCCACATGTCGGCAACCCTGAGTATCACCTGACCGAAGATTTGGCAGATCAGACCATCGCATGGATTGAGCGTCAGCAAGCATCACGTCCGAATCAACCGTTCTTTACCTATTTCTCTACTCCTGCATTGCACGCGCCGCATCATGTTGCTCGCGAATGGATTGACAAGTTCAAGGGCCAATTCGATGGCGGTTGGGACGTATTGCGCGAAGAAATTTACGAGCGTCAACTGAGGCTTGGAGTCATTCCACCAAATACGGCACTGACGAAACGCCCAGAACAAGTTCCTGCATGGAGCGATTATCCAGAGCGTTACCGACCTGTTGCTTCGCGACTGATGGAAACCTTCGCGGGTTTCCTTGCGCATACCGACGCACAGGTTGGGCGAGTGATTGATGCGTTAGAGCGACTGAACATCATGGACAACACCCTGGTGGTGTACATCACTGGCGACAACGGCGCATCTGCAGAGGGAACCATTCACGGCGCATGGAGCGCGCCATCGTTTCAAAACGGAGTTCCGGAAGACCCTGAGTGGCTGCTGGAACACATTGATGACTTCGGTACGGCAAAATGCGAAAACCATTTCAACGTTGGCTGGGCATGGGCGCTTGACTCGCCGTTCCAATGGATGAAGCAAGTTGCTTCACACTTTGGCGGAACTCGTAATGCAATGGCGCTCAGTTGGCCAAAGATAATTCATGATGCAGGTGGTCTGCGCCAGCAGTTCCACCACGTGATCGACCTCGTTCCAACGATTTATGAACTCGTAGGAATAGAAGCCCCAACACACGTCAACGGCATTGAACAAATGCCAATTCATGGAACGTCGATGGTGTATTCGTTTGACAACGCAAGCGCGCCGAGCACGCACACCACTCAATATTTTGAGATTCTTGGTAATCGTGCGATTTATCACGAGGGATGGATGGCCTCGTGTTTCCATGGTCGTCTGCCCTGGATTCGCCTGCAGGGGTTGGATTTTGACGGTCCGCAAGAAGTGTGGGAGTTGTACAACATCAGCGAAGACTTCTCGCAGGCTGTCAATCTTGCGGAAAAGTTCCCTGAGAAACTTGCAGATTTGCAAGAGCTGTTCCACCAGAATGCAATTCAGTACGACATTTATCCGTTGCGTGATGCGGGTTCTCCACGTAATGGCGAATTTGCCGTGCCGAATTCGCTAGACGGAATAAACAAAGTGACGTACACGCGAGCACATGTGCGCATGCCCGAGAGTTCAGTGCTGAATGTGAAGAACTGCTCATGGAAAATGACTGCGCAAATTGTGGTTCCAGAGGGCGGCGCGCATGGAGTGATTGCCTGTCAGGGCGGAAACATGGCGGGCTGGTCACTGTATATAGATGATTCGGGAAGACCTACGTATCACTACAACTGGTTTGGTCATGTGCATTCCGTAGTGGGGGACACTCAAGTACTGAAGCCGGGAAGTCACGAGATTGTCGTTGACTTCGCCTATGAAGGTGGCTTTGGAGCAGGTGGAGTTGCAACGTTGTTTGTCGACAGCCGTGAAGCAGGAAATGTGCGCATCGATAAGACTGTGCCGCTCGTGTATTCGATGAGTGGAGAAACGTTTGACATTGGTGTTGATACAGGATCGCCAGTAGGCAACTATCCGCACTTGTTCACATGCACTGCCGACATCATTGGCGTCACCATTGAACGTCTTAATGAACCAAGTGCAGCAACGAAACAGAAAATGCGCGAAGGTGAATTTAAAGCGAGCATCAGTACGCAATAGTTTGTTATTAGTTCACAAAGTGTGATTGTGCAAAGTCATGTCATTCGTCACAGACAGCACCTGGACACGCTTCACCGCTTAATTGATCACTAAGTTAATTACATGAGAAAAATCATTACCTCCCTGTTCCTATCCGGTTTGGTGCTGTCAGTTGCACCAATTACTTCAGCATCAGCAAAAGAGATTCCACCTAAAAAGTACTCATCATGTGCCGCGCTTCGTAAGGACTACCCAAACGGCGTTGCAGTTGATTGGTACTCACGTGGAACTTCAAAAGCAGCAGTAAAGAATGAGGTCTACAACCTCAACTACCGAAAGCTGGACAAGAAAGCAACCGGCTTGATGTGCGCACCAAAAACTAAGTAATTATTGAACGATGCGTTCGTAAGTAACGCTTCCTCGAAAAGTTGAGAATCCCACTGCTGTGTACAAACCGTACGCGCCAGTGGGATTTTCTGTATCTACGTCTAGGGCTGCATGAGTTAGGCCGTCTCGGCGATAGGCGGCAAGTGCATGTGTGATGAGTGATCTGCCTATTGCTTTTCCGCGGTGTTCGGAAAGCGTGGCCAACTTGTCGATCCATCCAATGCGCTTTCCTAATACTTCATCGTCGGATTCATATCGATGTGACAGCAACAGTCCAACAATGTTGTTGTCGGAATCAAGCGCAAAGAATGACTGGTCCAGACGTGCTGTTGAACCATGTACTAGTTGCTCCCAGCCCTCTTCGCCTGTTGGCGTAGATCCCCAATGGTCCATGAATGCACGGTTTTTCACGATGCGCGCTTCTTCGTCTCGCGATGTATCCCACGGGATAACGCAGTAGCCAGGAGAGGGAAGAATTTCAGGAGACTGATTGAGGTCAAGGATGAGGTCTTCGTTCCAGCGGACTGGACGCATATTGAATTTTTGGAAAAGGAAATCCGCAGAAGTGTTTGATGTGCTCACGTCGCTGCGCAAATATTTGGGGATTGTTCTATTGGTGGACCGAAGCAGTTTCTCGGCACGCTCGGTTGTCCATTTCAGGATTTCGGTTCCAACACCTTTTCTTCGATACGAGGGTTTAACTGTGCCAAAGGTGTAGCAACGCTCTTCTTTGGTGTCTGACGGAAGAAAGTAGGTGTAACCCACGCCAATGATGTGTGATTCGTATTCAGCCACCATGACGTCTTGTTCAAGGAAACAATGCGGACCACTAAATTCTTCTTCTAACTCCTCGGCGGTTTGAACAATCGTGAGTCCGTCAAAGGACAAACCCTCTGAAATCAAAGCTGCAATCTCTGGAAGATCTGAATGAGTTGCCTGACGAAGTTGAAACTGAATCGCTGTCATTACTGAGAAGAGGTTATTCCTTGGGATTCTGCTTCTGCAGCAATAGTCAGCCAGTGTTCTTCGGCCGCATCAACAGATTGTTGGGCAAGTGCAAGTTCTGCACTCACTCGTGCCAGTTCAACGTGGTCACTGCCAACCGCAGATAATTCACGTTCAAGTTTCTGCAATTTTTCGGTTGCTTGCGCAAGCGTCTTCTCGGTTTGTCCCAACAAACGACGCAATGTGCTTGGGCTTTTTGCCGGCTTCACCTTTGTGGGTTGCACCGAATCAATCGCAGGAGCAGACTTCAATTTTGGTGCAGTTTGATTGGTGGTTTGCTTGCCTCGTTGTTGTAACCAGCCAGCAATGCCGCCAACTACTTGTCGCGTTCCGCCCTCGCCGTCAAGCGCCAACACATCAATAACGGTGCGGTCTAGGAACACACGGTCGTGGCTGACTACCACCACAATTCCTGGCCAATCGTCTAGGTATTCTTCGAGCGCTCGCAAGGTGTCAAGGTCGAGATCGTTCGTTGGTTCGTCCAACATCAAGACGTTTGGTTGTTCAATAAGCGTGAGCAGCAATTGCAAACGTCGTCGCTCACCACCGGAAAGTGTTGACAACGGTGCGAACTGCGAATCGCCATCGAACCAAAAACGCTTCATCAAGTTGATGTCTTCAACCGATGGATTTCCTTTGTCGCCCATAACGGCTTCGCGCACTGTTTGCGACAAATTCAGTTCTCGACCAAGTTGGTCGTAGTAGCCAATCTTTACGGTGCTACCTACCTCAATATGTCCACCTGTTGGCTTTAGGCGGCCAGCAATGAGATCGAGCAATGTGCTCTTTCCTGCGCCGTTTGGGCCGACGATTCCCAAACGATCGCCAGGTTCAAGCGTGTAATCAAATGCATGGAGCACCTCGTGTTCTGCTGATTTTTCTGATGCTGGCCACGAAAATGCAATGCCTTGCAATTCAATTCCTTTTGAACCAAGGCGTTGACTGCCAAGCGACAAGCCGAGTTCACCTTGACGAGCAGGAGCATCTGCTTTGCGCGAGACCAACTCTTTTGCAGCGTCCATACGCGCTTTTGGTTTTGTTGTGCGTGCCGGCGCGCCACGCCGTAACCATGCAAGCTCGGTGCGGGCGAGGTTTTTGCGTACTTGTTCGGCAGTTGCTGCTCGTTCTTCGCGTTCAATTCGGCCAGCAAGATATGCGGCGTAACCGGAACCAGCGGTTTTGCTGGTTGGAATATGCATGTATGCAGAACCGCGATCAATTTCCAACACTTTGTTGGTGACGCGGTCGAGTACGTGTCGGTCGTGTGTAACAAGCAACAGACCCCCGCGGTACTGCGCCAACCACTCTTCCAAATAGGAAATGGCATCGAGGTCGAGGTGGTTGGTTGGCTCGTCCAGTATGAGTGCGTCCCATTCATTTACGAGCAATTGAGCAAGCGCAACACGTTTTTGTTGACCACCAGAAAGCTCGTGAGTCTGTGCATCAAGTAATCCAGACATTCCCAACTTGTCAAGCATGGCTTCACCACGCCAGTCTTCGCCAACTGCATCACGCACGGTTCCAGCGGGAAGCACTGGTTGTTGAGCAAGAATGCCAATTCGCGCGCCTCGACCACGATGTACAACGCCATTATCGGGAGAGTACTCACCGCTCAGGATGCGAAGGAGCGTACTTTTGCCGCAGCCATTGAGGCCCACAATGCCGACGCGGTCGCCTTCTGAAAGCGTGAGGGATATATCCGTGAATAATGGACGGTTGGGTCGGGATGCCGAAAGTTTTTGGGCATCAATCACGATCACAATGTGAAATCCTACGGCAGGCGATGTACCGTCGCTCCATGCCCAAAATTCTTCTTGCTTTGTTGGTGATTCCTGTTGTTGCTGCATGTGGATCTTCAACGCCAGTTGAAGTCACTGCAACAGGAAAAACAGTTGAACTCTCTATCACTAACTTTGTTTTCACAGTTCCAGAAGGTGTGATGCAGGGCGATCTGGTTCAGCTGAAAAACAATGACGATGTTGCGCACAATTTCATGCCACTTGACGATTCATTCAGCATTGACGTGGCTGCTGGCCAAACCGCTGATTTGCCTCTTTTGGCAACTGGAACGTATGAATTCCATTGCCATATTCACCCCAACATGATGGGCACCTTGACTATAAATTAGGCAAATTGGCTACCATTTAGCCATGTCTACAACCCAACTTCGTGAATCTCTGAAACAGCGGGCATGTGAGTCAATTGACAAACTGAAAAATGATCTAGTCGGAATTAGTCACGACATTCATGCTCACCCAGAGGAAAACTTCGAAGAGCATTTTGCGCACAAGCGTTTGACCGATGCTATTGGCGACAACAAGTTGAACGTCACGCGTAAGGCATACGACATTGACACAGCATTTGATGTTGCAGTTGGCTCAGAGGGAACCACTGTGGCCGTGTTGTGCGAATACGACGCATTGCCAGGAATTGGGCATGCATGTGGGCACAACATCATTGCGGCAGCTGGGCTGGGTGCAGGGCTTGCACTTGCGGGTTTGGCCGAGGAAGCAGGTGGCAAGTTACGTCTAATGGGAACGCCGGCAGAAGAAGGCGGTGGTGGAAAGATTGAAATGGCGCGCAAGGGCGCTTTCGTTGGTGTTGATGCGGCAATGATGATTCACCCTGCAGACCGCGAACTTGCTCGAATGAACGCCATCGCCATTCAACATTGCCTGGTGAAGTACACGGGTGAGGCAGCGCACGCAGCCGTGTCTCCTCACTTAGGCAGGAATGCACTAGACGCAGCGGTGCTTGGGTACATGAACATTGCGGCATTACGTCAACACATCATGCCAACCGAGCGCATTCACGGAATCTTTTTGAAGGGTGGCGAAAAGCCAAACATCGTTCCACGTGAAGCCGAAATGGATTGGTACGTTCGCTCAAACACCATTGAAACCCTGAAGCCATTGAAAGAACGCGTTGCAAGTTGTTTACACGGTGGCGCACATGCTGCTGGTTGCCACGTGGAATTGGAATGGCAGCCAAACCCATTTGCCGACATTGTTGACAACATTCCATTGCTTGCTGCTTATGTTGAGAACTCAGCAAAGTTTGGTCGCATGTTGACTACTGAATACATGGCGGGAACAGGTGGTGGCTCTACAGATATGGGCAACATCAGTTACCTGACGCCATCGATTCACCCAATGATTGCAGTTGCTCCACATGGTGTGTCATTGCACACTCCAGAATTTGCCGACTACGCAACAAACGACGATGCAACACGTGCAATTTTGGACGGAGCAAAGATCATGGCGATGACCGCTATTGATCTGTGGACGAATGATGCACTTGTTGCCGAAATGCGCGAAGCATTTGGTGATGGCTTCGTGCCTGAAGGCGTGCTCTAGTCGCGAGTTAGTGGTTTAGCTAAGCGCAAGCCGGCAAGTTTGTCGGGTTCGCTTAGACCAGCCATAGCAATGTCAAAGTCGGGAAGTGCGTACACCTCGCCGTCGTCGGTAATCATGATGTAGCGATCGAACTGAGCAAGGAATGTGCGGTCGTGACTTACTGCCACCACGGTTCCTTCGAAGCCATCAAGGGCTTTTTCCAAGGCTTCAGAAGACTCAATGTCTAAGTTGTCGGTAGGTTCGTCCAGCAACAACACGTTGTGGCCTTCAATTTCAAGGCGCAAGATTTCGAGTCGGGCCTTTTGTCCGCCAGAAAGAGTTTCAAACTTCTGGCGTGCGTTATTGCGCAGTCCGTAACGAGCCAGAGTTTTCATGGCTTTTTCTTCTTCCGAAATTCTGTCGAGCACAATGTCTAGGCATTCACGGCCAAGGAAGTCTGGTCGATTGTTCACCTGAGTAAATACACCAACTGAAGTGCGTGGGCCAAAGGTGACTTGTCCTTCGGTCGGCTGATTTTCACCACTCAACACTTTCAAGAGGTGGGTCTTGCCTGTGCCGTTTGGTCCAATGAGACCAACGCGTTCACCGTGGTGAATCTCTTCGCTAAATGGCAGGAACAAATTGTCGATCGTTACCTTTTCCAGTTTTGCAACGCGTCGTGCTGCATCAGCACCGCGAAGGCGTACATATATTTGCTGATCAGCGACAGGCGGTGGAGGAGGACCAGCAGCAACAAACTTCTCCCAACGGGTTTCGGCGCCGTTTGCTTTGGTTGCGTTTTTAAAGTTTTGCGCGGCGCGTTGCTTCATGATTTTCATGTGATGAAACAAGCGGCGTTCCTCTTCGTTCCAACGCTTCAAGTCATCACCAAGTAGTTCTTGGCGTTTTGCGCGTGCTTCCGGGAAGGTCTTGTATGAACCACCGTGCACCCAGCAACCCGAACCTTCAATAACGATGACTTTGGTAGAGCACTGTTCAAGCAAAGTGCGGTCGTGACTGACCATCAAGATGGTGGACTTGCACGACTTGATCTGCTCTTCCAGCCACTTTCGGGTAGGAATATCGAGGTAGTTGTCAGGTTCGTCAAGTAGCAGTACATCTGCGCCGCTGGTGAGAAGTAGGTCGAGCACTAATCGCTTTCGCTCGCCTCCGGATAGTTCGGAAACGAGACGGACCGAGAAATCGTCTACAGGTGTTTTCACACTGCGTTGCGCAGATGCTTGCCATTTGGCTTCAAGGTCGTAACCACCAAGATCACCCCAGTCTGCGAGGGCGTTTGCATAACCCATTCCGTCGTCTTCGCCAGAGCCGAGCGCTTTTTCGGCGGCGACCAACGCGCGTCCTGCGTCTCGCAAATTTCTAGGGGCTACTTCAATCAACATTTCGCGCAACGTGTCGTTTGGTCGCGACATGCCAACGTCTTGCGTCATGTTCAACATGGTTCCACCAATGGCATACTCGCCGCCATCGGCTTCAATCTCTTGCGTAAGAATGCGCAAGATGGTGCTTTTTCCTACGCCGTTGGCGCCAACGATTGCTGCATGTTCGCCAGGTGAAACTTTGAAACTGACATCAAAAAACAATTGATCTGCGCCGGGTGGGCCGTATTCAAGTTCGCTCACCACGATGCTGCTCATGCGAAAGAGTCTGTCGGAGAAATCGCTCAGTTACGCTGTGAAATGTGAAGAATAAGCACGCTTTTGGTCTTTTGCAGGTGACCAATGCGGTATCGGGAATATCAAATGGCGTGGTCTTGATTACCGTGCCGTGGATTGTGCTCGAACTCACGGGATCGGCTGCAAAGGCTGGGTTGTTGGCCGCACTTTCCAGCCTTCCCGGCATTGTGGTTTCTCCAGTAGTGGGCGGTCTAATCGACAGGTTCGGACGCCGAGCAATTTCCATGTTTTCCGATGTGATGTCAATGGTGTCTGTGTTGATGTTTTTGGTTGTGAATGCTGTTGGCGACCTCACGTACACGTGGATCCTGGTGATTGCCGTTCTCGGAGCGTGTTTTGACCCAGCTGGATACACCGCTCGCAAAGCACTCATTCCCAATGCGGCAACTGCTTCGGGAGTTGAGATTAATTCGGCAAACGGGCGACATGAGGGAATTTTTGCAATTGGTTGGATGGTTGGTCCTGCAATTGGTTCGGCTTGTATTCAATGGAGCGGTCCGATGCTTGCATTCGCGGTTACTGCAGCCATGTTTGCCGTTGCAACGATTGCGGTGTCGTTAATGCATGTAGATGACGAACATGGCAAAACTGTGGCGCATCACGAAGACGGTCATGAGTCGTTCTCTTCATCCTTGCGTGAGGGTTTCCACGCGCTCACACAAGACAAACCATTGTTTGCACTCGCGATTGGATTCATGTTTCTGTCGGGCCTGTACATGCCGATTGATACGGTGATTTTCCCTGCATATTTTGAATCCATTGATAACGCAACCGGATTAGGTGCCTTATTCGCAGCTCTCGCCGCAGGAATGGTGATTGGGTCGTTTGCCTACGGTCGACTTGCTGCGAAGTTTTCAACAAGTGCATTGCTGCGCTTGGTCATGATTGTGTCCACGGTTTCACTCTTCCCATTGGTGATTCTGCCGCCAACATGGCTGTTTGTTGTGCTTGGATTCTTTGCTGGGCTGTCGTGGGGGCCGTTCAACCCGCTCTGGAATTCCATCGTGCAAAAGCGAGTGCAGCCAGAGATGCAAGGTCGTGTGTACGGCTTGCAGATGTCACTGTTGTATGCCGCACCACCACTTGGTCAGTTGATTGTCGGGGCATGCGTTGATGCATATGGCTTGCAGCCAACGTTTGTTGTGGTGATGGCGATATTCGGGGTGGTGGGGTTCACCTTCGCTGCAACTCCAATCTTGCGCAAGCTTTAGAGTGGCGGTATGCCTCTTCATCCGCAAGCACAAGCAGTCGCCGACTTCTACGCAGCAATACGTACAACTCCTTTTGAGGAGTTGTCACCAACAGAAGCGCGAGCGCTGTACAGCGCAGGGCAAGTGCCAAGCACTGAAGTAGTGCATGAAATTCGTGACGTTCAAGCAGGATCAATTCCGTGCCGTTTGTATCGGCCGTCTGCACAGACCGACCTTGGTTTGTTGGTGTTTTTCCATGGTGGTGGTTGGGTCATAGGTGACCTGAATTCACACGATGGTGTGTGTCGGTCACTTGCCAATAAGTCTGGACATGCGGTGCTTTCAGTTGATTATCGACTGGCCCCGGAACACAAATTTCCTGCTGCGTTTGATGATTGTGTAGCTGCAGTGAAATGGGCGTTTGACAATGCAAAAGCCCTTGGAATTGATAACTCGCGTATGGCAGTTGGCGGAGATTCAGCGGGTGGAAACCTGGCAGCAGCGGTAGCTCTTGCCGAAGTGGTCCCGCTGAAGTTCCAAATGCTGATTTATCCCGCAGTGGATATGTCGATGGAGTCGCCTTCAATCAGCGAGAACGCCAACGCACCGATCCTTACGA
>BJFW01000049.1:0-3511 GCA_014190095.1 Actinomycetes bacterium
TAATGGATTCTGTCGACACACCTTGATCTTTGATCTCGCTGCGCTGGCGATCGAGCTCAATTGCAATATCTGCCAAATTCTTGGGCAATTGCTCGGCGATGGTGTTGCGTAAGTGCGAGGCAAGCGCTGGGCTTTTGCCTTCTGTTGACACTGCAACGATCACATTGCCGTCACGATGTGTGGCTGCCAAATAGAACGAGCAACGACTTGGGTCGTCTGCAGAGTTCACCCATGTGCCGCGTGCGTTGCCTTCGTCGTAAATGAGCTGATCAACAACATGGTTGCCTGTTGCAGTGATGACTAGTTGGTAACCCCCGGTGTCGCCAACCTCAAAGGTTCGTTGCACCAAAGTGGCGTTCGACATGGTGGAAAAATCATCGACAAAGTTTGGGGAGATGACGGTTACGTGTGCGCCTTCATCGGCAAGAGCTTTTGCCTTGCGGTAGGCGATGCGACCGCCACCAACGACAAGCGCTTTGCGCCCCGTGAGATCCAAAATGATGGGAAGCATTAACTACCAGAGGCAATGAGTTCGTGAACCGTGTTCGGGTCACGCAAGTCGAGGCCAGCAGTTTCACCAATCACGATGATGCTTGGCGCTTGTGCTTCCGCAAGGTGCGCCTCGGCAAGTGTGAGACGCGAAATGGTCTGGTCGACACGCGTTCCATTGTGGATGATGGCGACAGGTGTGGATGGCTTCATGCCTGCGCTTAGGAGGTCTGCAGAAATCTTTGGCAAGTTTGCGGTACCCATAAGCACCACCAGCGTTGCGCCAGTTTTGGCGTGTGCCGACCAATCAACGCTTTCATTTGGGTCTTCACAGTGGCCGGTCACCACGGTTACGGCACGTGCGATGCGCCTGTGGGTCACAGGAATACCTGCAATTGCAGGAACAGAAAACGCTGATGAAATGCCTGGAACGATTTCGAAGGAAACGCCAGCCTTAATGAGTGCTTCGGCTTCTTCGCCACCGCGACCAAATACGAATGGGTCGCCACCTTTTAGGCGCACAACATGTTGATTGTTGCGACCGAGCGTGACGAGAAGTTCGTTAATGAGTGCTTGTGTGTGGCTGCCGCCTGCACGTTTACCAACGTCGATACGTTCTGCACGTGCGGGAATGAGCGCCATGATCTCATCAGAAACCAATCGGTCGTGAACAACAACTTGAGCAGACGAAATGAGGCGATGAGCTTTGACAGTAAGTAGGTCTGCGCTGCCAGGTCCTGCGCCAACGAGAAATACGGTCATACGGTTGCCTTAGTGTGTAAACCGCACTCGGTTTTTTCGGTGCCTGCCCAACGACCAGAGCGAGTATCGCCATCAACAGCTGCTGGTCGCGTGCATGGCCAGCAACCAATGGAGGCGTAGCCCTGACTGGTTAGTGGATGCTCGTTTAGTCCATGGACTTCCAAGTACTTGACGTAGTCGCTTTGTGTGAAGTTGGCGAGTGGATTGACTTTGATGACATCGCGCAACATGTCGTGACTTACCAATGGAGTATTTGCTCGACTTGATGAGTCGTCACGACGCAGGCCCGTAATCCACGCCGACTTATTTGCAAGAGCGTGTTCGAGAGGTGCAACTTTGCGAATGGCGCAGCATGCGTCGGTGTCGCGTTGCCACAAGTCGTCAGGAAGAACTGTCTCGGCTGGAGCAATGACTTCAAGTTTGCCCGCAGTTTGTTCTGCAAGTCCTTTTGCGTACCACAGAGTTTGTGCAAACAAATATTGAGTATCAATCAGCGTCACGGTTGAACCCTTGACCGTTGACCACGTCATGTGCGCAAGCACTGGGTCGCCAAAACTAGAAGTGACCACAAGGTCTGCACCAAATGTTCCATGTGTCCAAGCAATGATGTCCTGAGGCGACCACGATTCAAACTGTTTCGTGATGGTGGCAACGTTGCCAGCAGAGAGCGGTAACTCTTGCATCAGACTGCGCACTCCGAGTCGCCAACTTCGGAAACGAATGGACCGGTTTCGCCATAGTCCACGAAGAAGTCAGCGTTTTCTTCTGGCGTAGGGAAGTGATCGAGGTCTGCAAGACCAACTGCAATTGCTGATGCACCGCCAGAGCGGTCCATCCATGCACGGAAGGTTTCACCAGCCGAACGCTCTTGCGCAAAACGACGAACTACGCGGGTAACAGCCTGGGGTGCAGCCTTTGCTGGGACACGCAAGGCCTTTTCGCCAAAGAAGATCTGTTCTTCACCTACATATCCACCAAGCAACATTTGGTATCCAGGTGCGGCCTGGCCGTGTGCGCGGCGCTCGGCACCAAAGAACCCGATGTCGCTGGCGTGATGCTGACCACAGCTATTGGTGCAACCAGAAATGTTGATGCGAACGCCACCAACTTCGGCAAGCCCTTCTTCTTCGAGCGCTTCGCCAATGGCCTTTGCCAAACCGCGTGACTGAGTGACTGCAATGTTGCAGGTGTCTGCGCCTGGGCAAGCAACAACGTCGCGGGCTAGTTCTGCACCCGGTCGAGCCATGCCAATGACGTCTAGAGCCTTGTACAGGATTTCCAGTTGGTCTTCCGTAAGTGCACGGAACACCACGTTCTGACGGTTGGTCAAACGCACATCGGCATTCAAATCGCGCTGAATTTTTGCCAATGCCCTAAATTGATCTGCGGTAATGTCGCCGAGTGCAGCGTAAGCAATTGCCGAAACAGAACCATTTGCCGTTCCGCGAATAACACTGGTTTGCACCCAGCGCTTAAACGGATCATTTGATTTCAAATCAACCCGTACGCCTTGGCCAACTTGGGTGATTTCACCACTCGTTGCAGCGCCTGCCGCCTTGTCGCCAACAGACACAACTTCTGGTGGAATTCCACCCGGCCATGTTGACGAAGCGGGGAGTGTGTGACGCACTTTGATTACGCGACGACGAACTTCGTCAATTCCAAGTTGATCAACAACCCACTTCAAACGTGCGCGAAGTTTGTTATCGCGGTTACCTGTTTGGTCGAACACGCGAAGTGTTGCTTCAATCGTTGGCAACAGATCTTCACGTGAAGTGAAGTCTTCAAGAGCAAGTGCTGGGTGCGGTGTTGCACCAAGACCGCCAGCGATGTACACGCGGAATCCCGGCTCCACAGTTCCGTCTTCGTTGGTGCGGGTGGTTGCAACAACGCCAAAGTCGTTGAACATTGCTTGACCGCAATCGGTTGAGCAACCAGAAAAGTTCACTTTGAATTTGCGTGGTAAGCGTTGGCCAATTGGGTTACGAACAAAGTGTCGGAACGTTGCTTCAGCCCACGGCGTAACGTCAAGTTTTTCGTGGGGGCATGCACCGGCAAGGTGGCAAGCCATGACATTGCGCACGGTGTCGCCGCAAGCTTCGCGTGAAGTTAAACCAACCTCTGCGATTTCGCGGAGGAGTGCTGGCATCTTCGTCAGTTCAACGAAGTGAAATTGAATGTTTTGGCGAGTCGTGATGTGACCCCAACCGCGTGAGTATTCGGTGGACAGTTTTGCCATGAGTTCGAGTTGTTCTGGAGT
>BJFW01000049.1:4114-10170 GCA_014190095.1 Actinomycetes bacterium
TTAGGCGATGTACTTCACTCCAAGCAGTGAAACTGTGGCAATGCATGCCCACGATGTGAGTGCAAGCACCAGCGGTCGGCCTCCAACTTTCATCAGGTCACGGATTTTCACTTCGGAACCCAAACCAACGAGTGCTGCTGCAAGTGCCCACTGCTCAATCTTTTTCAGCGATGAAAGCCAATCGTCGGGAATAATGCCGGTGGTTCTTAACACCACCATCGCAATGAATCCCACTACAAAAGCAGGAATGAGGGGAGCCTTGCGACCAGGAAAGCGCGGTGTGATTCCGGCAGATGGACGTTGGATCCACACGCTAATGACTCCAATGAGCGGTGCAAGCAGAAGCACCCTTGAAAGCTTGACCACGGTTGCCGAATGCACCGCGTCATTTCCGCCTGTAGACGAGGTAGCGATTACTTGTGCAACGTCGTGCACGCTGGCTCCTACCCAGGCTCCAAAGAAATGCGGGTCGCCAAGCCCGACTACATCGCGTAGCAACGGAAGCACCGCAATGGCCAGGCTGCCACACAGGGTGACAAGGGCGATTGCGTATGCAACCTCTTCTTCGTCTGCGTCAACAACACCGTCTACTGCGGCAACTGCCGATGCCCCACAGATGGAAAACCCCGTAGCAATCAGTAGCGATAGCGATTTTGATACACCAAGGCGCGGTCCAAGCCACATGGTTCCCAGAAACGTGATTGCGACAACAAGCAAGACAACGATGATTTCACGACCACCCAATTCAACAATTTGCTCAGCCGCCAGTTGCGTTCCGAGAAGGACGATTCCTATTCGAAGGACTTTTTTTGCCGCAAATTTTTGCCCTGGTTCGCACGACCGAGGAATAACAGCCAGGTTGCCGAGGATGATGCCAATGACGAGCGATGCAACCAAAGGGGAGATGGTTCCGAATTTCCAATGAATGGTAAAACCAATAAAGGTCACAGCAAAGGCGAAAATTAGGCCTGGTAGGTACCTGCGCACAGCAAAGAACACCATTGAATTGTAGAATTTTGGCGTGGTTACGGACAATTCATCGCCATCACGAGTGTGGAGTGAGCGAGGCGAATGGCGCACGCTGTTAGTGGTGCTGTCTGTGTACGGGCTTACGGCGCTTACGGTGGCGCGATACGAAGTGCTTACCCCTTGGTTGGCAATACCAATGCTTGCTGTGCTCGGTGCATGGCACCTCAGCATGCAACACGAGGTATTGCACGGACACCCGTTCAAGAGTCAGTTCATCAATGATGCAATTGGCAGCATTCCCGTCACGCTGTGGATTCCGTATCTTGCGTTTAAGAAAGATCATCACGAACACCACAAATCTGATCTCACAAATCCGGAACTGGACAATGAGAGTTATTACGTGTCGCAAAAGCAGTGGGACAATGCAGGTCCAATTCGTCGTGCTGCCTGGACGGCTAACCGCACCATTTTGTTCCGAATGTTTGTGTGGACGATTGTCAGCACCATTTCCTACGTCACGTTGGTGCTGAAGCGCGCCATACGGAACGAACAGGGTGACAGGCTTGCTGTGTCGTTGCACATTGTTGGCGTTGCGTTCGTTGTGTTTTTGGTTTCGCTTTCAACAATGCCGTTGTGGCAGTTTGCGTTGGGCACGGTGTATGGAGGCCGCATTCTCAATGCCATTCGTCCGTTCCCTGAACACAAGTATCAAAGCGGTGTTGAAACCCGGACTGCAATGATTATGGCGGGTCCATTTATGAGCCTGCTCATGCTGAACAACAACTTGCACATTGCTCACCATGACGACCCGAGAGTTCCGTGGTATCGCGTGAATGAGTTATCGAAGAAGGTGAATGCGGTTGAGCGAGCTCGTGAGGTAGGGGTGTTGTACGAGGGCGGATACGCAGAGGTGTTCCGTAAGTTCTCGTTCAAGCCTGTTGATTCGCCTGTGCGCGAACGCAACTAATTAACGCGTTGCCACGACTGGAAAGCGCGGGTCGTTCAGCGCGTCACCAAACTGCAAGCCATTGCCTTCTAATGGTGGCGATGTTTTCCACGGGCGTGAAGCGAACACAGCATCGTCGCCCACGTAGCGGAAGCTAACTGCGCGGCGCAGTTGAACGCCAGTTCCTGCAGTACCTGGTGCTGAGTGCAGCGTTCGGTAATGAAATGCAACGGCATCGCCAAGTTGCACTGGAGTAGAGATCACCTCGTGAGTATTGAGTTCGTCGGCTGAAGGAAGGTGCACAAAATCGTGCGCCGATTCGACGTATGCGGATTGGTCTTTGAACCGCTTCGGAATGAATCGCTTGTTCCACTTGTGGCTGCCAGCAATAAAGCGCAACGCAACCGAGTCGGGGATTGGATCGAGTGGAATCCAAATACTGACGTTGTCCATGCCATCAATTCCGTAATACGGATCGTCGTGGTGCCATGGGGTGACTTCTTTGGTTTCGGCTTCCTTCACCAACACATGTTCGTGGAAGAGGCGACAAGTTGAAGTGCCCATCAAACTGAGTGCGGCATTCGGTACCGAGCCGTGCTTGCCCACTTCGGCGAATTCTGGAAAGCGATTCCAGTTCACGTAGTCGTCAAAGAATCGACCAGATGCACCAGTGGGGGTGTATTCATTTGCCCATGGGCCAGGACTTGCCATATTGGCTGCAACGCCGTGGCGAAGCGACTCCAGTGCTTCAGGTGTAACCAGATTGCGCAACACCACGACGCCATCACGTTGGTACGCGCTGCAGAGATGCGGGTCTATCGCCATGCCTTCACCCTAATTGGGCACGAATTAAGTGGGGTAAATGAAGAACCCGCCGGCTCGCACCGGCGGGTTCCAGAGTTCCTTGTAGCGGAGACCGCTAGTTACATGCGGAAGCCCTTGTTCACCATGGAGATGACAGCATCTTTGACAGGAATCATTCCCATCACAATTGCACCGTTAGCGCAATAGGTCTGCCAATCCTGGTCGAACGTCATGCCCCAACCACTTGCTGGTGTCATTTTTAAGAACCAACACATTGCAATTGCAACGATGAGGCCCCAGTTTGAACCAATGATTGGAATCTTCTTGATAATTCCTGACAGTTGAACAGTGCCGAGTACCGAATCGACAACGGTCGTTACGGCACCGAGCAGGAGGGCTGCTAGGAGTAGGTATCCAAGTGTGTACATGATTATTTTCCCCAGTTCTGTGGGCGTCGTTGCCCACAAATTCGACCGTAAATGACAATTGTCACTGAGTGGTGGATTACACGAAATTGCAACATTTGAGCCCGTGATTTCGCGAAAATATCGATTCTGTAACACTTGCAAAGTCGTAAGGTTGGCGCGATGAGTGGGGAAGTTTCGGCAAACGTAACGGGCGGTCCGTGGTCACCGTTGCGCATAGCGATGTATCGATCGTTGTGGATCGCGGCCCTGGTGTCGAACGTGGGCACCTTCATGCACATCGTCGCTGCCGGTTGGGCAATGACTTCACTTACCGATTCACCAACTCTTGTTGGTTTGGTGCAAACCAGTTGGGCTGTTCCGGGCTTTGTTCTGGCCCTCCATGCTGGTGCATTTGCCGACATGGTAGATCGCAAGAAACTGATTGCTGTGACCCAAAGCGCTGCCTTGGCTATTGCCGTGGCGTTGAGTGTTCTGGATGTAACGGGAAACCTTGGAGTGACCACACTGTTGGCCGGAACGTTCCTTGAATCGGTTGCACTCACCATTGCAGCACCTGCGTTTATGGCACTCACACCGCAACTTGTTGGCACCCAGTATTTATCGCAAGCTTTTGGTCTCGACTCAGTGTCGCGCAACATTGCTCAATCTGTAGGGCCGGCACTTGCTGGTGCGATCATTGCATTCACCAGTGCTGGGGCAGTGTTCATGTTAAATGCGGTGTCATTTGTAGGAATTTTGATTGTGTGTCACAAACTTCCAACGATGTCAGCGCACGCAGAAAAAATGTCAAACATTAATCGTGTGATTAAAGATGGAATTGGCCATGTTGTACGAACTGCACAACTACGAAACATTGCCGTACGTCTTGCGCTTGTGTTTGCAAGCACAGCGTCGCTGATTGCAGTTATGCCAATTTTTGCTAAAGAATCACTTGGTGTGAGCGCTGGCGGCTTTGGCTTACTTTCAGGGGCACTTGGGGTTGGTTCAGTTGGTGCGGTTTGGTTGTTGCCAATTTTGCGCACGAAGTGGCAACCTGAACTTCTCTTGGTTATTGCATCGTTCGTGTGGGCGGCGACTGCAGTTGGCTTGGCTCAGTCTTCAACATTGACGGAGGCTGTGCCCGCGTTATTGATCAGCGGTGGCGCGCTCATGGTGCTAATTAATACGCTGTTTGCAACGTTCATTGCGCAGCTGCCAGACAATTTACGCGGTCGGGGTTCATCCATCGGCATGCTCATGGTGTGGTTGGGCACATCAGTGGGTGCTGCTGCTTGGGGCTACTGCGCAGAAGCCAGCAGCGTGCACGCAGCACTGATTGCTTCAGCCATCACTATGGCCGTGATAGGCGTGGTGAATCGAGTTGCCCTGCCGATTGGTGAGTGATCGCTCTACGCATGAACGGTGAGGCGGCGAACTGCTTCCACCACCACATCATCAACCGTGATGCTGCCGGCTTCAACTGCCTGCGCAAGATCAACACGCATTTCATGTTCCCAAAATCGTTCTAGGTGAGCAACCGTTGCTTTTACGGCGTCCAAACTGCTGTCGGCAGCAAACTGGCGTGCAATCTGGTTGGCCATGCGTACGAGGGCGCTCAAACGATGTGCCGGGTGGTCGAGTTCGGCGGTTGCAATGCTGCGACCTGGTGACACCTGCACTGCTGTCACTTTGTATTCGGGACAGTTGGTGGCCCAGTCGGAGTTGTCGGTGGTAATCACGTTTGCGCCACTGATTGGGTAGTGGAACGTGGTGTACACCACGCCAGGTGCAACGCGTTCGGTGATCTGTGCGCGAAGCACGGTGTTGCCTACGCGGCTAGCGATCGTGACTTCTTCTCCGTCGCGCACGCCACGCTCGAGTGCATCGCTTGGGTGAATTTCCAGCAAGTCTTCTGCGTGCCAAGCAACGTTCTTTGTGCGGCGAGTTTGTGCGCCTACGTTGTATTGGCTGAGAATGCGTCCCGTAGTAAGGAGAAGCGGGAACTTGCGTGTCGACTTCTCTTCAGTTGGAACGTATGGCGTTGGAGTGAACCTGCCAAGACCGCGCACAAACTTTTCTTTGTGCATGATAGGAGTGCCGTTCGGGTTGGCGTCGTTGCATGGCCACTGAACGCTGCCCTCTTCGTCGAGTCGAGCAAATGACACGCCTTTAAAGGTTGGGGTGAGCGCTGCAATTTCGTCCATGATTTCGCTGGACTCGTTGTAACTCATTGGGTGACCAAGAGCATTTGCCAACTCGCACACAATTTGCCACTCGTGCTTACCGGTTTGTGGGCGCATTGCAGGGCGAACGCGGTTAATGCGACGCTCTGCATTGGTGAACGTTCCGTCTTTTTCAAGGAACGATGTGCCAGGGAAGAACACGTGTGCAAAGCGAGCGGTTTCATTCAAGAAGAGGTCTTGAACGATGACGCACTCCATTGACGAAAGCGCAGACTCAACGTGAGCGGTGTTCGGGTCGGACTGAGCGATGTCCTCGCCGTGCACGAAGAGGCCTTTGAAGTTGCCGTCAATTGCACTGTCAAACATGTTTGGAATACGCAGACCTGGCTCGGACTGAATTGCAGTGCCCCACAGTTCTTCGAACATGGTGCGGGTTGCATCGTCACTCACGTGGCGATATCCAGGAAGTTCATGTGGGAATGAACCCATGTCACACGAACCCTGCACGTTGTTCTGACCGCGTAGCGGGTTCACACCAACGCCGTCGCGGCCAAGGTTGCCGGTTGCCATAGCCAAGTTGGCCATACCCATCACCATGGTGCTGCCCTGGCTGTGCTCGGTAACGCCGAGGCCGTAATAAATTGCGCCGTTGCCACCTGTGGCGAACAAGCGGGCTGCTTCGCGTACTTGGGCGGCGGGAACACCCGTGTGGGCCTCCATTGCTTCTGGGCTGTTCTCCTGTCGGGA
>BJFW01000050.1 GCA_014190095.1 Actinomycetes bacterium
AAGTTGCGGCGAACTTCGCGCAACAAGTCTTGTGCACGCATCAAGTTTGCTTCGGTGCCTTCAAGTCGACGCTCAGACTTTTCTTTGCGCTTGCGATACTTCAGCACGCCGGCGGCTTCTTCAATAATTGCGCGACGATCTTCAGGACGCGCGTTCAACACCGAGTCAATTTGTCCTTGACTGATGATGACGTGTTGCTGACGACCAACGCCGGCGTCCGACAACAGTTCTTGCACGTCGAGTAAACGGCACTCAATACCGTTGATGGCGTATTCACTTTCACCGCTGCGGAACAAAATACGACTGACGGTTACTTCGGTGAACTCAATTGGCAAGAGGCCAGCCGAGTTATCAATGGTGAGCATTACTTCTGCGCGGCCAAGTGCTGGGCGCTTTGCTGTTCCTGCGAAAATGACGTCGTCCATCTTTTGCGAACGCACCGACGACGGTGCTTGTGCGCCAAGCACCCACGCAATGGCATCCACCACGTTGGATTTACCCGAACCGTTTGGCCCCACCACAACGGTGACACCTGGTTCGAGTTCCATCACCGTGGTGTCTGCGAAGGACTTAAATCCTTTGAGGGTCAGCGATTTGAGGAACACGTCAGTCGCCGAGAATAGTTGAGAAAGCCCAATTGCGAAGATTCGCCAACTCCCGCTTGGGGGAAACTAGTGCTGGCAGTGTGCGCAATAACAGGTGGTTCGCCCTGCCACCACAGTGCGCGAAATACGGGCCTTTTTGCACGTTAGGCACACTTCGCCAGCCCGGCCATACACCCGATGCTCGGTCTGAAACCATCCCTGTTCACCATCGATATCTACATATTGAGTGTCGTCCAGCGTGCTGCCACCCGCCTCCACCGCTTTGGTCAGCACGTGAACAATGGCCTCGTGCAGCCGCACCAATGTGCGCATGGAAAGTGATGACGGCACGCGACTCCATCGCAATTTTGCGCGGTGCATAATTTCATCGGCGTAAATATTTCCAATGCCTGCAAGTACATGTTGATCAAGCAACGTTGCTTTCAAGTTGCCGCGCTTACGCGCAAAACGCTCGCGCAAAATTTCGGGTGTGAATTCATCGACCAGTGGGTCAACGCCAAGCTTTGCCAAGTCGGGCATTTCAACAGCCAAACGAGCAGGGTCAAACACCACCACTTCGCCAAACGTGCGCGGGTCGACAAACCACATTTCATTTGCAACCTCACCAGCACGTGGTTGCAGGTGCAAAACCACATGTGTGTGCGGTGGTCGCTCGCTTCCAGCAGGCGCAACAAGTACTCGCCCACTCATGCGCAGGTGAATCATCATTTCTTCACCGCTGTCTAGTGGACACAACAAATATTTGCCGCGTCGATTCGCCGCGACAACCGTTGTGCCCGACAAACCATCAATCAACGCTTCGCGACTGGTGCGTCGCACTGTGCGTTCGCGACCAACTTCAACACGTGTGATGCGTCTGCCAACAACATGGCTTTCAATACCGCGTCGAACGGTTTCCACTTCGGGAAGTTCAGGCATTACTCAACCCGAAACTACGCAGGAAGTTCGCTGTTCAACACATCGCACGCAATTTCTGCGGCAATCTGTTCGGCAGCTTTCTTCGACTTGCCTTCGCCGTAACCAAGTTCGCGGTCGCCAACGAACACGGTGGCAAAAAACATCTTGTCGTGGTCTGGGCCCTCGTCTTCCACCTTGTAGTGAATGTGCGCTTCAAGTTTTGAAGCCAGTTCTTGTAAACGAGTTTTGGCATCCAATCGGTCAAGCCCACCCACGGCATCAACAATTCGCTTGCCCATCAACACACTCACCACGTCGTGTGTTGTTTGCGGACCGGCATCTATATACACAGCGCCAATTACGGCTTCAAGTGCGTCGGAAAGAATGGATGTCTTCTCGCGGCCACCTGCGGTGTCTTCACCCTTGCCCAACATCAAATATTCGCCAATACCTAAATCAACAGCAACTTCGGCAAGCGCGTTTGCGTTCACCACACTCTTGCGCAAGTCGGTCAGTTTTCCTTCAGGAAGATCGCTGTGTTGCGAGTACACAATGTCGGCAACTACCCAACCAAGTACGGCATCGCCCAAAAACTCAAGTCGTTCATTGCTTTCGCCACCGTCGTTTTCTGCATTCCACGAACGGTGGTGCATGGCCGTTTCGAGCAATGAAATATCGGTAAACGTGTAGCCCAAGCGGGCGCTCAACTGCGAAAGATCAGGCATCAGACTTCAGCGCTGAGGCAATGAGCCCAACCATGTTGCAGTCCACCATGTCTTTGGCAACTTTGATGCCGTTCAACATTGCGCGAGCACTTGATGACCCGTGCGAAATAATGCACACGCCATCTACACCCAACAAAATTGCGCCGCCTGTTGAGTCTGGATCGAACTTTGAATACAAATTCAACAACGCAGGCATTAACGCTTCGGTGTGTTCTTTGTATTGCGGTTCGCCAATGCTGGCAAACAGTTCTTTCACAATGGTGCGCATGGTGCCTTCAAGCGTTTTCAATGCAACATTGCCGGTGAAACCGTCGGTCACTACCACGTCTACATCTGGCGTCATAATGTCGCGGCCTTCAACGTTGCCAATGAAGTTGATGTTGTCCATTGCGCTCAGCAATTCAAAACTCTTCTTGCGCAGCGTGTCGCCTTTGCCTGGCTCTTCGCCAATTGACAACAAGCCAACGCGGGGGCGTTCAATGCCATAACGAGCATTGGCATACACCGAACCCATTACCGCGAACTGCGTCATCCATTCGGCTTCCACTTCGGCATTTGCACCCGCATCCAACATGACGGTTGGTGTGCTACCAGGAACAGGAATTGGTGTGGCAATGGCTGGGCGCTTTACGCCCTTAATGCGACCCATGCGCAACAGCGCACTTGCCATGGTTGCACCAGTGTTGCCGGCAGAAATCATTGCACTTGCAATGCCGTCGCGAACTAAGTCTGCAGAAACAACAAGGGTTGAATCTTTTTTGTTGCGCACCGAACTTGCTGGGTCTTCGTGCATGTCGATGAACTCGGTTGCAACGTGCAGCGGCAAGTCGCCACGGTCGGCTAAATCGGCAGGACCAACAAGCAATACGGGAATGCCAGCGGCAACGGCTTGCTTGGCTCCTTCAACAATTTCGGCGGGAGCTTTGTCTCCGCCTAATGCATCAACTGCAACGGGCAACATGTGCAGGCCCGAAGAATTATCAGCCAACGTCTACAGCGACGCGACCCTTGTACCAACCGCAGTTTCCACAAACGGTGTGTGGCAACTTTGAGTTGCTGCAACGTGGGCAAACACTGCGTGCTGGTGCACCAAGTTTCCAGGCGCCTGCCATATGGCTGCGGCCCTTCATCTTCGATTTCTTTTTCTTTGGTACTGGCATCGCGTGCTCGGCTTTCGCTTAAAAACTAGGTCTTCGGGTGTCAAAGGTTATCGGCTCAGTCGCCGAGTTGACCCCGTAATTGGTCAAGAACCGACCACCGCTCATCGGTGCGCTGAGCTTGGCATTGGCATGGGTCGCTTTGCATATCTGCACCGCATTGTGGGCATAAACCGGGGCAATCTGGCTTACACAAAGGCGCATCGGGCAAGCCAAGCAACATGGTTTCGCGAACCATGGGCAGTAAATCCAGCTGCTCCCCTTCCAAAACATATGCGTCGGGGTTGTCGGGTACGCGTTGATAAATCTCGTCAACGGCCACTTCTATGTTGGCAGAAATTTCGCGCAAACAACGGCGACACAACATGTTGGTGCTGCATGCAACTTCGCCTTGCACCACAAGTCCACCTTGCACACTTTCAATGTGCAGTTCAACATCAATGTCGCGTGTTGCAACAATGCGATCGTCGCCGAATGCAAAATCGGCAACAGGCAAACTGACCGCAATATCTTTTAACGTGCCTGCACGACGCGTCAGTTCAAGAACATTGATCGTGAGCGGCGCCGACATGAGGAAAAGATTTAATACA
The DNA here is from genome assembly GCA_014190095.1 of Actinomycetes bacterium. GTDB lineage: Bacteria > Actinomycetota > Acidimicrobiia > Acidimicrobiales > Ilumatobacteraceae > UBA3006. Next base: position 3,975 of record BJFW01000050.1, read on the forward strand.
GGTCAGTACGTTCGTGGTCAAAGAACGTTGTACCCGCGGCATCACGTGTTGGTTCAACTGCTTCTTCTTCAACAACTGGTGCAATGCGCATGCGTTCGCGGCCCTGGCTTACTTGGCGCGTAATGCGGTCAAGCAAAATTTCAAAACTTGCAAGGCGCTGATCCAAGAAGTCTTCAAGTTCATTCTTCATGCGGCGCGCATCTGCTTCGCCTGCTTCAAGTACTTGACGTGCGCGTGCTTCTGCAGCGCGAACTACTTCGGTACGTTGCACCATGCGCTCGGCTTGTGCGCGTGCTGCTTCAACAATTTCGTCAGCTTCGCGTTGTGTCTTTTGCACAAACTCGGTGCGCTCTTTCAACATCCAACGTGCTTGGCGAATTTCTTCTGGAAGAATTGCCAATGCGTCTTGCAACAAACCCACAACATGGTCGCGGTCAATACGTGGAGTGCTGGACAGCGGCACGTTCGGTGCGCTGGCAATCATGTGAATTACTTCCTCAAGCATCGACTCGGTGTCGCCAAGTTCTGCCTGAACTGGTTCTTCAATTGCGTCGTCAAAATCGTCGTAACTCATTACTTTGCTCCCTTGCTTTGCTTGGCAATAAGTGCCTTCAACACCGGTGCTGGAACCATTGGGGTCTTAATTGGACCCGCGTAGTTTGCAAACTGACGTATGTAAGTGCTGGAAATAAACGAACGCTCGGGGCGGCTAAACAACAACACGGTTTCAATACCGGTGGCCGCGTTGTTGGTGTGCGCCATTTGTTGCTCAATTTCGAAGTCGGCTCCGGTGCGAGCGCTCTTCACGATCATGCTGGCATTAATGCGGGCAGCAACTTCAACGGTCAAACCTTCATATGTAGCCACGCACACGGCATTGCCCAGGTGAACGGTGCTTTCGCGAATGAGTTCGGCGCGCTCTTCAGGGTTAAACATTCCCGATGGCTTGGCAGGGTTGTGCATCACGCCAATGACTAACTCGCCAAACAGCGACACGGCTTGTTCGACGACATCCAAATGACCCAAATGGAAGGGGTCAAAACTGCCGGGGTAAAACGCAACGGCCATAACGACTCTTACGCTAACCGCTGTAAGAACGACACGTACGCCCTGCCATAACGCTTTACGCGGGTTACTTCCCAGCCTGTAATTGCAGGGTTTTCAAGCGTCATGTCGCGGTCACTCTCGGCCACCACGAAATCTGCTTGCACCAAGTCAAGCAGTTCGTGCCATTTCGCAAATTCATACGGCGGGTCGGCAACGATCAAGGTTGCTCCCTTCACGGCGGCAAGTTGCTGCATTACATCACCGCGAACAATGGTTGCGCGATCAGATAAACCCAGCGTGTCGATGTTGCGCTTCAACACCTCGAGTGCATCACGATCGCGTTCAATAAATGTGCAGTTCGCAGCGCCACGCGACAGCGCTTCAATGCCAAGTGCGCCACTGCCGGCGAATGCGTCCACTACATGGGCATCAATTATGACGCCAGCACTACCCAACGCATTGAAGGTTGCTTCCCGAGCTTTGTCGGTGGTTGGCCTGGTGGTTTTGCCCTCTGGCGCCTCAATTTTCCTGCCGCGCAGTTCGCCTGCCACCACTCTCATGATTTCACGCTATTACGCGACATGGCCGTTGCCGATGTGTGGTTGAATAAGCCAGTGAATAACGAGCCAAACGCGGCGGAATCTGGCCCAGCCGAGCCGCCTACCAAGTCCATTATTTGTGTGGACTGCGGAGGTACTGCACATCTGCTGACACAACCGCCCGAAGACAACCTCTGGTTGGTTGGCGATGTTGTCGCCTATCGCTGTTCCGATTGTTTGGACCGCTGGGACTTAGTACTTATGCCAGAAGGTGAGTAGGAGAAAACTTTTCACCTCTTAGTGTTATTTCATGACTCAAGTTGATTCCCGCGCTCGAATCATCGCTGCGGCAAAGCACGAGCTGCATGAAGTCGGAATTCTTGGACTGCGGGTGCAAGAAGTTGCAAAACTAGCCGACACTTCAGTGTCGCTCATTTACAAATACTTCGAAGACCGTGACGGTTTGCTTGCCGTGGTACTTGGTGACATGCATGACGAGCGCATCGACAACTGGGAAAAGGTATTTGCCCATGCGCTGTCCGACACCATGCCGCGCGGTGAATTCAGTGTTGAAAACTTGCTCACCCAATTGCCAATGCCAAGTTCAGAATACTTTCTTGGTCTTGGAATTGACCGCGTGCAGATGCTGGCTGCGTTAAAAGACAACCCAAAGTTGCGCGAACGTATTGAACAAACAACGCAACGGTTGTTCACGCTCACGTTGAAAGTTGTCAACAATGCAGACATCAGCAAAAAGGAAAACGACTCGTTCAATCGCGTAACAGCACTTGTCATCAGCAGCCTAAATCTGATTTTCATCAATAATGACCTGCTCGGCGATCACCGCATTACCGACGAGGAGTACACAACTTTCCTGAAAATGATCTTCAGAAACCGAAAAGAAAAGTAAAGAAGAAAGAAAAAATTTCACCCGTATTGAAATTTTTTCACTGTTTAGGGTTGAGATATGGGTGAAAACGGTTACGCCAAGCCAGTCAATGGTTCAGAATCACGTGAACGAATTCTGCAGGCCACACGCGCGCGAATAAAACAAGACGGAATCCTTGGTTTGCGCGTTGCCGACATTGCAAATGATGCCGAAACGTCAATCACCCTGATCTATAAGTACTACAGGGACAGAGATGGTTTACTTGCTCAAGTACTAGGCGACATGTACTCGGAGTTTCGTGCATCATTTCATAACAAAATTGAAGATTGGCTCGCTGCAAAAGATTCGCTGACGCTTGAAGAGTTTGTGAGTTTGCTGCCAAACCCTGAAGAGGAAACGAAACATGCGCGAGACTTTCGTCTGCAGGTTTTAGCAACAGCACTTGAGAACCCCAAGCTGCACGAAAACATCAAAGCAGAAACCGAAAAGATGTATCGATGGATGCGCGACACCATTGAAGCAAATCGTCACAAACTTCCAGTTGAAGATCAAAATTTCGATATTCGGTTCTTCACCGTCATCATGTTCAACATGATGTTTGTGTATTACGACTTGGTAGATGAAGACAAGATTTCGGCCGACGATTACCGGACCATGTTGGTGAACCAAATCCGCAATTCAGCCCGAAATACCGTAAGTTCATAGGGGTCTTGACACTTTCATAAATTGAGCGATATCGTTCACTTTATGAAAACAACAGTTGAGGCTTCATTACTGCCCATCTTGCGCTCGCGCGGCCAGGCCGAAATCCTCTGCGCTGTCCTCGCTAACCCGAACCGCGAATGGACGCTTGGCGAACTCGCCAAAGTCAGTGGTCAGTCGTTGCCTACCGTGCAACGCGAAGTTGAACGCGCAGAGTTGGCAGCACTTGTTGAATCCCGCCGCATGGGTCGTCAGCGTTTGGTGAAAGCCGGTCCATCGCAAATCGCAATCCAGTTAGCGAACCTCTTGCTGTGGTCGTATGGCCCAAAGTTTGCAATCGCCGAAGAGTTCGCAGGCATCAAAGGCATCGATCGCCTCTTCATCTTTGGTTCTTGGGCCGCTAGGTACAGTGGAATCGAGGGCTATCCTCCGCAGGACATCGACGTTTTAGTGCTTGGCGACGCCGATTTGTCTGAAGTTTTTGAAGCATCACACGCCGCAACAAGAAAATTACAAATCGAAGTCAATCCCAAACTTGTGTCGCACACATGGTGGGAAACAACTGATGGCAGCGGCTTCAGAAAAGAAATAGCACGCCGCCCCATCGTCGAAATCGAGGTGCGCGGTGCAAAGCAATCAACAAAAACAGATACAGGAACTCATCGACGCCGGTCGGCTTGAGCGGGTTCATTTCGACCCTAAGGATTTTCAAAAACAAATTGCCATTTGTTTGAAGTGCAAAGCAGATGCAATGTCAATGCTTGAAAATGGATCTCTGCATGGTGCTTTCACAACCGCCTACACCTTTATGCGAAGGGCGGCAACTTTATTGATTTCTCGACAAGAGGTAAGGCCAACAGCGCGTGGCGGACATCGAGTAATCGCCGAAGCACTCAAATTTGAACCACAGTTATCGCTACGACTTTGCTCTGACTACGACGATCTTCGGGTAATGAGAAATGAAATTGAATATTCAACTTCTGATTTGCAATATGCCGACTACCGACATGTCAATCTCAGCATTGAAATTGGCGATCAGCTATTAGCCATCGCGCAAAGCATTAGTTCTTGAAGAGGAATTCCTCGTCTTCGGGGCTCAGTAATAGTTCCAGTTCGTCGCGCAAACCCACATGACCAGACAGCGTCGGGTCTGCATCCACAATCTCAAACGCCGACTCACGCGCAATATCAATCAGGTCGCGGTCACGACGTAACGACGCAATCTTCAAATCACTTCTACCCTTTTGCGCCGAGTTCATGAGCGTGCCTTCACCGCGCAACTCCAAGTCGACCTCGGCCAAATAGAAGCCGTCAGTTGAATCCACCAACGCATCCACACGCGGCGACGACACCTCTAAATCTTTCGTTTGCAGCCAGCACTTCGAAGCAATGGCACCACGGCCAACACGTCCGCGCAACTGGTGCAACTGCGCAATACCGAAACGGTCGGCATCAAGCACCACCATGATGGTGGCGTTCGGAACATCTACACCCACTTCAATGACCGTGGTGGCCACCAACACGTCTAGTTTGCGGTCACGAAACGCATTCATCGTTTCTTCTTTTTCCACCGAGTTCATGCGTCCGTGCAACAACCCCAAGCGCAACTTCTTCAATTCACCCCTACCAAGATCGGCAAAAATCTTTTCAGCGGAAGCAACTTCCATCTTGTCGCTTTCTTCAATCATCGGGCACACCACGTATGCCTGTTGACCGGCAGCAACTGCGTCGCACACATCGGCCCACATGGTTTGTTCAAGCAATGGCCCTGCAGCCCACTTCGTCACAATTGGCGTGCGGCCTGGTGGCAATTCGTCCAGCACGCTTACGTCTAAGTCGCCGTACACGGTCATTGCCGCAGTGCGCGGAATTGGCGTTGCGGTCATTACTAATACGTCAGGCGTTGAAGCATCACTGCCCTTTTGTGACAGCGCAGCGCGTTGTTCAACACCAAAGCGATGTTGTTCGTCAATGACCACTACGCCAAGGCTGTTGAACTGCACGCCTTCTTGAATGAGTGCGTGCGTGCCAATAACAATGTCAATGGTTCCCGCAGCCAATTCGGCCAACACTGCACGGCGTTTTTCGCCCGTTACGCGACCCGTTAACAACTCCACTCGCAACGGCCTGTCGCCAAACAAGTTGTCGGGGTCGGGCACTTGCAACCCTGCAAGCAACCGAGACACACCAACAAAATGTTGTTCGGCCAACACTTCAGTTGGCGCCATGAGCGCACCTTGATGTTTGCCTTGCACCGCCATCAACATTGCATTCACCGCAACAACGGTTTTACCGCTACCTACATCGCCTTGCAGCAATCGGTGCATGGGGTGAGGCCCCGCTAAATCAACCGAAATTTCGCCAATCACTCGTTGTTGCGCACCCGTTAACGGAAACGGCAACGCTTGCAAAAACCGCGGCACCAATTGCCCATCGACCACATGTTTAATTCCGCGCGAGTCGCGTTCGAATGCACGCTTGCGACCAACTAACACCAACTGCACGCGCAACAATTCATCAAAGGCCAATCGCCTGCGCGCTTCTTCTTTCGCCAAAATGCTGTCGGGTAAATGAATTCCCCATAACGCAGCAGTGCGGTCAATTAACCCGTGCTTGGCCAACACACCGCCAGGCACAGGGTCGAGCAACCCGCGCGCCTTGCAACGCTCCAACGCGTTTTCTACCCAGCCCGCAAGCTTCCATGTTGAAATGCCGGCCTTTTCGCTTTGTCCATATATAGGAACAATGCGGCCCGTGCGATCGCCAATTAAATCCACAATGGGGTTCGTCATTTGCAACGCACCTCTATATAGGTCGGCTTTGCCAAACAACGCCACCTGCAAC
>BJFW01000051.1 GCA_014190095.1 Actinomycetes bacterium
AAATCCCACAGCGGGCGTTCGCCTTTGAGCGGTTTGTAGATTCCTTGGCATTGGGCATCGCCCGAAGTGATGTTTACTAAAAACGTCGCGTTACTGCTGTAAGGCATGCGCGAAACGAGTTCCATCTCGCCCTGCTTCAACAGTTGGACGAGGTCGTTCTTGGGAATTAGTTCATTCGCGGACACATGTGCCCATCAATATTCATTGGGCGACCACAGAAAATGCACGGTGGGCGTCCGGCTGCAACAACTTCGTCTGCATGGTCGCAAAATGCCATGGCCTGTCCACGAGTGATGTTCATGCGAATGCGCGTAACTTCGGCATCCATGATTGGCTCATCGTTTTCGTCAAACGGAACAAGTTCTTCGATCTGAATCACCATGCGGTCGTTGCGCGGGTCGTATGCAATGCCAACCGTGCCAATGGTGAAGTTCACTTCCATCGGGTTGGACAGTTGCAACATTTCATCCATCGGACGCTCACGCACTTCTGGTGCATCGGCAAGTAGCTGGCGAATGTATTGCGACAGCGCGGCAACTTGCTGCTTCTCGCACTTCATGGTGAAGCGACTGCTGTCGGCTCGTACTTGAATGACGAATGTGCGTTGACCTGGTTGCCCGAGTGCGCCAGTTGTGAAGGCGTCGGTCTCGTCGAATTCGTAAAAGTCACTCATGAGTAAATCAGTTCAGGAAGGACGGAGATCGGCAAGCGATCCACCCGTTGAGTTAACGGTAAGCACAACTGGTCCGCTTGGCGAGTAAGCAACAGCGGAAACCGAACAGGTGCTGATGACAATGCGTTGGAATAAGTCGATGTGCGTGCCCATGGCGTGTGCAACTGCTGCCTTGATGGGGTCGGCATGCGATACGCACACAACAATTCCACCCGGATGCTTTGCGCGAATGTCATCGAGTGCACTCACCATGCGTTGCTGCATTTCGGTAAAACTTTCACCGTGTGGAAAACGGAAGGTGCTGGGTGCCTTTTGCACCGTAGTCCACTCTGGCTTTTTCATAAGTGAGGTGAGTTGTGCGCCTGTCCAGTCACCAAAGTCGCACTCCAGCAAACCTTTGTGAATGTTCACCTTCTGACCAAGAATTTTGCCGATTGGCGCAGCAGTCTCGCGAGCACGTTCAAGAGGCGATGCGTAAATGGCAGACACACCTTTTATCTCTGCAATGCGCTTGGCAACTGCCTCGGCTTCTGCCTTGCCCGAATCGGCGAGATGCAGCCCTGCGGCTCTACCAGGAAGCACTTTTCCGGTTGTTGGCGTGCGCCCGTGCCGAACCATCAAGATCAATGTCGGAGCGTTTTTCGTTGGGCGTGCCATGGGGTTGTGTTCCAAACTATCGTGCCTTGCAGTGACGAAGCCATCTCAGACCACTAATGCGCGGGCACTTCGTGTTTTGCAACAGGAAATTCACGATTGCGAGAAGTGCGCGCGGTTGGTGAAGTGGTGCCGACAAGTGGCAGTCGAAAAACGCGCCGCATATAAAGACGAAGAATATTGGGGCAAGCCTGTTTCAGGTTTTGGCGACCCAGCCGCACGAATTGTTGTACTTGGCCTTGCGCCTGGCGCACATGGCGCGAATCGCACGGGCCGAGTATTTACTGGGGACCGAAGTGGTGAATGGTTGTTCCGCGCAATGCACAAAGCGGGCCTTGCTAATCAGCAGTCATCAGAAAACCGAAATGATGGACTACAACTGACCGATGCTTGGGTCACTGTGGCTGTTCGATGTGCTCCGCCGCAGAACAAACCAACTCCAGCAGAAGAAAAGAAGTGTGCACCATATTTGCAGCGCGAACTTCAGTTACTCACGAATGCAAAGGTGATTGTGTGTCTTGGTTCGATTGCCCTGCGAGCAGCGTGTGATCAGTTGGGTGTGAAGCCGCGACCAAAGTTTGGCCATGGGGTTGTGGTGGATGCGGGTGGGTACACGCTGGTGTGCAGCTATCACCCAAGTCAGCAGAACACTTTTACAGGGAAACTTACCGAGAAAATGTTGAACGATGTATTTGCAAAAGCAGTGCGCCTTGCAAAGAAATAGTTAGTGAGCCGCTGGTGCCGAACCGTCTGCCTTTTTCTTCGGTGGTGGAACTCCAACGAGTGGGGCAGGGTGAGCATTTGCCGGCCAGCGCCTACGGCTTACGGTGCTAAGCAACTTCAGCAACTTCATTGCAGTTGCGTCGGTTTCTGCAGGACGAGCAATCACGCTGCCATCAGCAATCATGCGATTCATCACTTCTTCGCCAAGTTCGGTGCGCACAACACACAGTGTCCATGCGTTGTCTTCGCCAATTCCACCGGTTGAAATGTCTGCGTGTTCTGCTGCGAAGTCTGGGCAGGTTTTGCATCCTTCACGAGTCCATTGATGGCATTCTTTCAAATCGATTTCGTGAAATGAGCCGTCCTTCATCCAAATTTGGAACGCACCCTTGATGTTCATCTTGACCATCTCTTCTTTTTTCAGGCCGTACTTGGCCAAGAAAAGTTCTTCAAAAATTGCATCGTCAAATGTTTTTGAGCACAACAAACCAATGTTGAACAAGAACGGCTTGCTGACCTTGCCAATTTTACGCTTCCACATGATTGGTGGAACCGATGATTGACAACTCATGCCTACGAGTGCGAGGCGGCTGAGACCTTCTTCTTGCGCTTGCTTCAGCGCAAGTGTGTTGGCTGAGTAGGTGTAGCGGCTACCCGCAGCACGCAGTACATCTTCAGGGTTGCGCGCAATTCCTGGAAGCGCTTTCCACGAGGTTCCATCACCATCTAAGAAACTGGTTAGCGCCGCATCGATGTAGTCGTTCTTCATGAGCCAAATGAGCATTGCGCTCACGAAGCCGCCGTCTTGACCTAACTCGTGAACCTTGTCGTCGGCTGCGCGAACCAACAACAACTGCTTGTATTGGCCGTACATCTGGCTATCTTCGCGAACTTTGCCAAACAAGTGCATGTCGGCTTCTGGTTCCCACGAACGAAAGCGCGGGCACGCACGCGTGCAACTGGTGCAACCTTTTTCACCATGCGTGCAATTATCAATGCCAAGTTCTTCTTCAAGATGGAAAGGCTTGTAGTTGCCTTCTTCATGTTTGTACCCAATTACTTCGTGTGGGCATGAAATAACACAGCCAGCACAACCCGTGCATAAACCTGTATTAATGACTTCTTCGTAGAGCTCTTTCCATTGATGGGTCCAGCGCTCAGTTCCGGTCGGGGCAGTTTCAGTAACGGTCACAACCCGACTCTACGCCATATTTAGCGGTTGGTTCTAGGTAGGGCTACTGGAAAGATCGAACGATTCTGTCAATTTCGTTACTGGCAAGTTTGCGACCATGCCGATCAGAAATTTCAAATTTATTTTCCACTACATCATTCGTGGTGCTGATGAAAGCGTGGTGGATCACCATCTTCAAGTCGGCCAGCGTTGCCGTGACATCGCGGAGGAGTCCAGAGCGGTCTGGTCCTGTCACGGTAAGCACGGAGTGCCAAGGGTGAGCGCTGTTGTCAACAATTGCTTTGAGGGAGAGTTGTTGTCCAGACACTTTCACACGTCGACCACTGAGGGCGCTAACTACCGCATTTGTTACCTCAGTGTGATTGGGGGCAGATGAAGATTGGACGGTAAAGATGTCAAGTACCGCACCGTCTCCCCATGTGGTGATGTCTGCACCGAGCACATTCAATTTGAGTGAGGTGAGAGCGCCGGATAGTCGCGCTAGCAGCGCCGTTTGATCTCGACATGCAATATTGATTAACCAAATATCAGAATCGTCTGTTGCATGCACGGCAACTCGAGCCTGTCCGGGCCGAGGCGATGGCTCTACAAGCTCTGCATGTTGCACCATTTGTTCTGGTGAGTGGCTAAGGGCATAAGAAGCAGGAGCGTGAGTGATTCGTGATCGAACTGATGAGTTTGAAGCAAGAGCAAGTGCTGCTTTTACACGTGCCTCGAGAAGTGAATTGCTCGCGGAGTCAACAAGATCTGGGTGTGCGAGGAACTCCTGCACCTCAGAAACCACTTCAATGAGTGCCAAATAACTGGTGTCATTGAAATCACTTCCCGCAACACATAATTGTCTACATTGCTCAACAATTCTCGGATTTTTTAGATGTGTTGCAATTTGGCTGAGTAAACGACTATTGATATTCAATGGCTCTGTGCTGACAATTGAGCGAAGGAGCGATGCTCCTTCAACAATGAGTTCAATGTTGGACATCAGAGTGAGATCGAGGCCAAGTCGACGAATGGCGGCGAGTCCGTCTGCTCCAGACTGTGAAATATCGTGAGCAAAAGCGGCGAGAACTAATTCGTCTCCTTCAATGGAGGTTGCCGATGCACGAGCGACAACGGATTCGACTGTTGGAAAATGCAATGCATGTGTTGGATCAAGTTCGGTTGAGTCGCTAGCACGAGCCGACATCGATTGGGCTAATTCAGGAAGCGCGCGTTGCACCATTCCAATGGTGTCAAGCAATCGCCACGAGCGTGCGTTTCCGTAGCGGAGCACGTTCAGTAGGCGAACAACAGATTCGTTCTCCCAGCTGAGAGTGGCGTTCCGGTGCATGGCGAACCAATCCAAGAGTTGCGAACTTGGACGGGCTTCGGCGGCTAGCAGTGCCGAATCAAGGCCAATTTCAACGAGCAATCGAACGGGTGGTATCTCGCGCAATTCGATGATGCCGTTTTCAGCGTCAACCCAACCATTTGCTGGTCGCTCAGCGTGTTCGGCGTCTTCAACGACAACTGATTCTTTGCCGAGGCGCCAACGGAGGAGCGGAGGAGCAAGCAATGTTGTAAGTAGTACGACGAACAAAATTGATCCGTACATTTCTTCGCTGAGTGCTCCAACCTTCAGGCCAATTGTTGCGAAGATGAGACCCACTTCACCGCGCGGCAGCATGCCGAAACCGATTACCAGCTTGTCGCTCTTTGTGCCAAGGGCACCGATTGCCGCAGCAATTTTTCCAATGATGGCGACTGCTGACAGCAGAAGCGCAATTGCAATTACACGTACATCAAACATTGCTGAAAGATCGGTGGTGATGCCGATATACAAAAAGAAGACGGGCACAAAAATATTGCCAAGTGAGGAAACGTCTCGTTCCACTCGTTCGTGTGCACTAATTCGGCGTAGTGCAAGCCCGGCGACAAATGCTCCAATGATTGGCGCAAGGTTTGCCTTGTCTGCAAGGACCGAAAATGCGAGCGCTACACCAATTGCAGTTACTGAAACTGTGGCAGTTGAACGGCTGTGTTTGGTAACTGCAGCAAATATTTTTGGAAAAGTGGCGAATCCAACTACTGAAGTGAGGATCAGGAAGCCAAGGGCCAATCCGATCGTGGTGGCGATGGTGCCAACGCCAACAGAGCCCTGTTCCACAATTCGAACGACAACAGTGAGAATGATGAGGCCAAGCACGTCATCAACAACAGCAGCACCCAACACCGTCCGTGCTTCAGCGGTTGCTAAAGCACGTAAGTCTCCAAACACCCGAGCGGTGATACCAATGCTGGTGGCGGTGAGTGCTGCACCAATAAATAGCGAGGTGTTGATTGACTCACCAATTGCTAGGCCAACTCCAACACCGAGCGCCATCGGTAATGCAACACCAATGAGCGCTACCAGCATTGAAGCACGACCAACACTTCGAAGTTCGGCAACATCGGTCTCGAGGCCAACTTGGATGAGCAAGAAGATCACTCCGAATTCGGCAAGCACAAACAGCATGTCGCTGCCAGAAACCAAGCCGAGTATTGATGGACCAATCACGATGCCTGCGGCAATCTCACCGATGACTGCCGGTACTCGAATTCGGTCTGATGCTTCAGCGGCCAGTTTTGCAACCAACAAGATGATGGTCAGGTCGAGGAGTACGCGCCCAAGATTCACCCCTTCAAGGGCTGCGGAGACCATAACCATCATGGTTATCAGGTTATGAGACCTTTGTAACGGCAGGATGAACACAGCACAGCGATGTTGTTTCTCGACATGGACGCAACAGGTGGTGAACAGGCAGAATAGGGAGATGTTGACTTACACCCCTGAAGCCGAAGCATTCCGTGTTGAAGTAAAAACCTGGCTTAAAGAGAACTTGCCTAAGGGCTGGTTTGATGAAGGTTTTGAAATGACCAACGAAGAGCGCAAGAAGTTCAATCTTGAATGGCCGAGCAAGTTGTTCGCAGGCGGTTGGATCTGTGCAACGTGGCCAACTGAATACGGCGGCAAAGGTTTGAGCACACTGCAAGGTGTAGTGCTTGCAGAAGAGTTCGCGAACGCGAAGGCTCCGATGCGCGCAGACTTCTTTGGTGACACCCTTGTTGGTCCTACGTTGTTGCAGTGGGGCACTGAAGAGCAAAAGAAAGAGTTCTTGCCACAAATTTTGAGCGGCAAGATGCGCTGGTGCCAAGGATTCAGCGAGCCAAACAGTGGTAGCGACCTTGCAAGCTTGAAGACCACCGCAGTACTCGATGGAGATGAATGGGTAATCAATGGTCAAAAGGTGTGGACCACACAAGGTCACCACGCTGACTATTGCTTCCTGCTCACACGCACCGATTCAAGCGCACCAAAACACGCTGGAATTTCCTATCTTCTCGTTCCAATGCGTCAGCCTGGTGTTGAAGTGCGCGGCATTGTTCAACCAGACGGAACCGCAGAGTTCTGCGAAGTGTTCTTTACCAACGCGCGTTGCCCGAAGGACAATGTTGTTGGAGGAGTGAACAACGGCTGGAAGGTTGCAAACTCAACACTCGCATTTGAACGTGGCATGAGTGCAACAACTGGTTATCGCCGCTTCGAAGAAGAGTTCCGAATCATGCTGGCTACTGCAAAAGAAAACGGCGCGATCAAGGAAGATTCCATTCGCCAGCGCCTCATGAAGTACTACACCAAATATCAGATCTTGCGTTACAACGGACTTCGTTCACTCGGTGCAACGCTTGAAGGTAAAAAAGACATGGGAGTCATTGCACTTGGTGCAACGAACAAGATGTTCTGGACCGAAATGCACAAAGAAGCAATGGAACTTGCACTCGATATTTTCGGTGCGCACTCCATGCTCATTGACAATGGTCCAAAGGAATCTGGCTGGCCAGGTGCGCAGCGCGACAAGCGTCGCGAGGGTTACCCTGTGAGCCCGATGATGTCGGCGTTCTTTTTCTCTCGCTCCGAAACCATTTGGGGTGGCACAAGCCAAATTCAACGAAATATTGTTGGTGAACGAGTTCTCGGATTGCCAAAAGAGCCAAAGGGCGCGGACGAAAAGTAGACATGAACTTTCCAAATGCAGTGAAGTCGGGTTTTCGTAACTATGCGAATTTCAAAGGTCGTGCGACACGAAGTGAATTTTGGTGGTGGACGCTATTTACTGTGATTGTTTCAGTGGCGCTCTCTGGCTACAGTCTCGATTCGTTTGCATCAGTTGCATTATTTTTGCCTTCAATAGCAGTGGGCTGTCGTCGGATGCATGACTTGGGTCGTCGTGGCTGGTGGCAACTAATTCCAATTGTCAGTTTTGTTTTTGCGTGCCAAAAGAGTGCACCAGAAATGAATCAGTTCGGGCCGCCGCCGCCACCAACCCTTTAGTGGTTTTGAGTACCGACTGCTGAACGCTGTGGTTCTAACTTGAGCTTTACCGGTTTCGTAGATCAGGTAGGTTTTTCTGTATGAAGCCCGTTGAAACTGTTCGTAACGAATTGGTGATTGATTCACCGGTAGGAAAACTTCGTTTGGTGGCATCAAGCAAAGGGCTTACCGCAATTGATGTAAAGGCTACATACAGCAAATTGGCGACAAAACCAGACGGACGCGCGCAAGAAATATTGGCTGAAGCACGTAAACAGTTAACACAGTATTTTGCCGGAGATCGAAAGAAGTTTGATATCCCGTTGGATCTGCGTGGGACACCTTTTCAAATTAAGGCCTGGAAAACTTTGACTCGTATTCCATATGGCAAAACGATTTCCTATAGTGAGCAGGCAAAGGCCATGCGCAATGCAAAAGCTTTTCGTGCAGTCGGTTCTGCAAATGGACGGAATCCAATACCGATCGTCGTTCCGTGTCACCGAGTGATTGCTGGTAATGGTGAGCTTGGCGGATATTCGTTGGGCCTGAAAATGAAACGACAGCTCATGAAGCTTGAAGGAATTAGTGCGGCTGAGTAAAGCCAAAACACTCGCGTAAATATTCATCGCGAAGCGCTTCTGTGGGAGCGCCAAGCGAAACAACTCGTTGCGCCAGCAGCATGACCATGTTTGCAGATTCTGCATCTGCGAGTTCGTGAGTTGCCAGCACCACAGTTACGCCTCGCGAACGTTCTGTAGCAATAAGTTCTGCAACTGCTTTCCGGCCGTTGAGGTCGAGGCCGGCTGTCGGCTCATCGAGAAGCAACACCTCTGCTCGACGTGCAAGAACTTGTGCAAGATGTGTTCGCTGCTGTTGACCACCAGATAAGTCACGGATTGGATCATTTGCTTGGCTGTCAATGCCAGTTCGTTTCATCGACTCCAGAACAATTGCTCGGTCGGTATCAGTTGATCGTTTAAACAAACCGAGGTGCGCGAATCGGCCCATGGCAACAACGTCTTGTACGCACAATGGAAGCGTGTGTGATGAAACTGGGTGCTGAGGTAAGTACGCAACTTGAGTGGGTAGTTGGCCTGGCGCGGAACTGAGCAGCGTTACCTTGCCCTGCATCGGTTCAATGAGCCCCGCCAATGTTTTGAGCAGGGTCGACTTTCCAGAACCATTCGTGCCAATGAGCACGAGAAGTTCGCCTGGTTGCAAGTCGAGCGAAATGTTGTCGACAACGGGACGTTTGCCGTAACCAACTGCAAGTGAGGATGCGTGAACGGAGGTCATTACACGTGGATCTCACCGTGAACATGTGGATGTTCGTGATCGTGATGGTCGTGACCACGTGCTTTGCGAACTTCGTTTGCAGTTGCCGAAACCGCAAAGATCATCACCGCGGTCAGCACGATGCTCGCGCCAGCCGCCAGGTCGTAGTGATAACTAATGAGCAGACCTATATATGTAGACAGCGAGCCAACGAGTGCTGCAATCAGCATCATGGACTCGATGCGTCGTGCAAACAACGAGCCCGTGGCTGCTGGGGCAATGAGCATTCCCAATACCAGCAGGGTTCCAACGGTCTGAAAACTGGCGATCACCGTGATGGCAACCATGGTGAGCATGACGTTATGAAATAGGCGAGCGGAAAAGCCTGAAGTGCGGGCAAGTCCGTCATCTACTGAAAGCAACAGAAACGGTCTGCGACTCACAAATGCAATCGCTCCAACGATGATTAGTGCTGCGAACTGCCAAGCCAAGTCGGTTGTGGTGATTCCTAACAACTCCCCAAACAAAATTCGTGTGAGGTCTCCAACGAATGAAGTGGATCGCGAAGTGATGACTACTCCAAGCGACAACATTCCAACAAAGAGCAATCCGATTGCAGTATCTCCAGAAAGTCTGAATTTGCGAGAGACGATGCTGACACCGCCCATCATCACGGCTGCGCCAATTGCTGCGCCAAGAATGCCAGAGAATCCAAGCAACATTGCTGTGGCAATGCCGGGGAGTACTCCGTGCGCAAGCGCATCACCAACAAATGCCAAGCCACGTAAGACAACAAATGTTCCTGCTATTGCACACGTGCAGGCAACAAGAATGCCTCCGAACAATGCGAGTCGCATGAACTCATTGTTGGCGAAAGGGTCAACGAGATAGTTCAACGCAATGCTTCTGCGATCTGATTAGCAAGATTGAGCATGAATTCACGGTAGTTCGCCGCGCCATTCAAATAGTGGGTGCTCAACGAAACCGCTGCAATACCAAGTTCGCTTGCCAATTGTTCAGAAACTTCTTCCGGTGTACCAAGGCCCGTGAACACGGCTTTCACATTGTT
>BJFW01000052.1 GCA_014190095.1 Actinomycetes bacterium
TGAGCAAGTACCCCGACCCGCTAGCGGGCTTTTTCAATTCGCTTGACAAAGTTGGTGCGTTTGGATCACAAGTAGGCATTTGTTTACCCGCTCACGGAAAACCGTTTGCCGACATTGCAACTCGCTGCGAACAAATCAAAGAGCACCATCTAGGTCGGCTTGAAAAATTGCGAACTGCTGCAGCAGAACTCGACCGACCGACTACCGTGACAGAGTTTTCTGGCCACCTTTTTTCGCCTCGCGCGCAAGGCACCATGGCCGACAGTGAAACGTTTGCGCACCTTGAACACTTGCGACTTGCTGGTGAATTTTCGTTTACCGTTCGCAACGGTGTACGCGAATACGTTCGCGTCTCGTAACTACTGAGGCAATTTCACTAGCTGCGTCACCGCAGCAACAGCATCTCCACCCAAAACATGGCGAATGACCACTCGATCATCAATGCGTTGCGTTACCAAGCGAATGTCATTTCCTGGGTCAACAGACAGGTGATGTTCAACTACAGCATGCATTGGTGCGCGGAGTTCACCATGTTTTGACAAATACTCTTCAGCTGCAATCCAGTACGAAGCATTGTTCATGTGGCCAACTGCATCCATATCCGCGAATCGAACTGGCCATGGGTCACTTGTTGCATCAAGCGCTGTTAACTCGGGAAGTGACTTTCCGATAACAAAATTTGAGCGCACCTTTCGGCCGCCACTCGACTCTGCAATTAAGGGGATGAAGCCTTCTGGAAGCGGCTCTGGCTTCAACGTCTGCATGTTTACGTGTACCCACAACGCAGCGGTTTCGATGCGCGCGCCATCTGCGCTAACAATGTGAGTTCGACGTTCTGCCCAATGCGACCCATAGCCACCACACCATGTGGTCAATGAAATATCGGTCATGTAGGTAGGAAATTGATACACCCACATCTCGGTGCGACGCACCACCCAACCATGAATGTCTGGGTAGTTGCCATCTACGGCGTCGTCGTTGGCAATGTCCTGCAGGTACCGAGCAGTCGCGTCTAAACGCAGCCGACCCTTTGGGGTGACATCGCCCAATCGCACACGACGGGTGGTGGAAAAAGTCCTGCCCGACTCCGGCAAAGGTACGGGTTCTTGAGGCCTCCACATGCTCTCTGACCCTATCCAGCATTGGACTTCGTGGCACTCGCGTTAAATCGCTTGCTATTTGCAATTTGGCATGGTTGGCTACAAGTCCATGTTGTTACGCAATCTCGCTTCACGTCTGTCGGCAGTTAATGCTGACTCGCGTGCGTATGCGACCGTGACAACCGTGAACGCCAATGCGTCACGCTGGTTTTATATGCAGGCCGGAGTCGCGAAATTTACCAAAGGTTTCACGAAGCGTCCGGCCAAAGGCCTCTTAGGAGTCCCGACGTAACAGATTTCACGTCGGAAAACGCCAAGAGGCCGCTGGGAAAAATCCCAGCGGCTTTTTTATTTCCCCCCTGAGCGTTTTCCGACGTGAAGCCAATCAATCCAACACAGAAAGGCAAGAGCAATGACCACCATCACACTCGAACACGAAGACGACATCATCATGTTGTCTGCACAGCGCTGCAGCGACGGCAATGGCACATTGTCGTACTTGTTCTTCTCAGAAGAGTTCGTGGACATTCAACGTGCGAAAGCAATTTGTTCAACATGCACATCAAAGGCTGACTGTCTCAGCGGTGCATTAGAGCGCAGCGAGCCGTGGGGTGTCTGGGGTGGTGAGTTACTCGAAGAGGGTCGGGTATGTGCCACCAAGCGTCCACGAGGCAGACCAGTGACCAAGTCGATACGAGTCACCGCCGTTCAGGAAGTTCCTATTCCCGCACATCTCGTTGCATAACCCCCACGTACGTTCAAGCGGTCAAAAGGCACAGAAGCAGCGCTCCGAAGCGGTTCAGCACCATCGGTAACCTGCTTCTGTGCCTTTCGTTCGTTCCCGCCTTCGTATCACCGTCGCAATCCTCGTGTTCAGCGCAGTGGGCGGATGGGCATGGAGCGTAAGCAGCGAGCCAGAAATTGATGCCCAGATGACCACTCCAGGCGAAGTCCCCTACCCATCACTCGACACCAACGATCTAGTTGTTGGCAAGCAACTACCCAATGTGGACGTCACCGACCTCGAAGGAAACACCATCGCTCTCCAGAGCTTTGTTGGCTCGCCAATCATTCTCAACTTTTGGTACTCCACGTGCGAACCCTGTCGGCGTGAGATTCCTGCCTTTGCACAGGCACAACAAACTCATAGCAACGTTCGCTTTATCGGACTGAACATGAACGACTCTCCGGAAATGGCGAAGACTTTTGGTGAAAAGTATGGAATCAACTATCCCATCGTGTTTGATCAGTCTGGAACAGTTGTCCGCGAACTAGGGATTGTTACTGCACCGAGCACCCTATTCATTGACAGCAGTGGAAATATCGTTGATCAAGTTGCAGGTGAAATCAGTTCCGACAAACTTGAATCGCTGATTTCTCAATGGTTTGCTTCATGATGATCGCCGACATTGTGATCGAAGGAAACTTTGCTTACAGCTTCATGTTGGGCATGCTTGCAGCAGTGAACCCTTGCGGTTTCGTTTTACTTCCCGCATATTTGCTGTACTTCTTGGGTATTGACAACGCAAACCAGGTCGTTACACGAGCCCCACTGCAACGCGCGTTGCGCGTGAGTACTGCAGTTTCATCAGGATTTCTTGTGGTGTTTATCATCGTTGGTTCAATCTCGCGACTGTTTACCCAATGGATTGAACTCAACGCAAAATACGCGGGATTTGTCATTGGAATCGCACTGATTGGTTTAGGCATCGCCATGTTGTTTGGGTGGAAGCCATCATTTGCCACATCGCTTCCCAACGCCCAAAAAGACCACTCCACTAGAGCGATGTTCATCTTTGGAATTGGCTATGCGGTCGCCAGCATTGGTTGCACCATTGGTTTACTCACCACAGCAATTCTTGGTTCTATCAGCACAAATGGCTTTGCTTCTGGCGTCATCAGCATCGTGATGTACGGGCTTGGCATGTCACTCTTGGTAACTGCACTTACTGTCACGCTTGCCGCCGCAAAGACAGGATTGTTGCGAGTATTGAAGCGCAGTCTCCGCTACATCGACAAAGTTGCAGCCGGGTTCATTGCCATCACTGGTGCATATCTCACCTGGTATTGGTACGGAGCAATTAGTGAGCGCAGTTCACTTGGCAACGTTGTGTCCAATGTGGAGAACTGGCAAAACTCTGTTTCGTTGTGGCTACAGGAACAAGGCGCATCTCGTCTTGCGCTCATCTGCGCTTTAATCATTGGTGTAGCACTGTTGATCGTTGGACTCAATCGCATCAAACAACTTGCGAGTAGGTCTCGCCGCTAATGCTTGACGACTTGCTTGCCCACCCATCTGTTGAAGAGGTCTGCAAACTGCGTGGAACTTTTGGTTTTATGGCATTTCATGGTGGTGGGTTAGAAGAAGCAACCGACATCATCGCTCAACAAGCAGCAGAGGCAACGGGCAGTTCTTATTACGGGATTCATCAACCAGCGTCGTTGAAGTGGCATGTTCCATCGCATCGAATTGATCCGCAACATTCAGAAACGCTCTCGAACTTCATTAACCACGTCGACACGGTCATCACCATTCACGGCTTTGGTCGACAAGGTTTTTTCACCAGCCTGCTACTTGGCGGTCGAAACCGTGGATTAGCAACACACGTTGCACAACACTTGCGAACAGCACTGCCTGCTTACAACGTTGTTGATGATCTGGGTCGCATTCCTGTCGATCTCGCAGGACAACACATGGATAACCCTGTTAACCGCGTTCGCAACCATGGAGTGCAGATTGAATTGCCACCTCGCGTGCGCGGTGCAAGCCCGTTGTGGTGGGATTGGGAAGGTCCACATCTCACTCCACATACTCAATCACTCATTGATGGACTCATACGCGCAGTGCATACGTGGAATACGTCAACGGGTTCTACGGAGCCAAACGCTCAATAAACCACGATGTATCTGCTTGCAACACGTAGCGAAAGCGATCGTGCAAACGACTCGGTCGACCTTGCCAAAACTCAATTTCGTGCGGAGCCAAAACCCACCCACCCCAATGCGGTGGTCGCTCAACGTCGCGTCCCATAAAGCGTTGTTCCGCTTCGGCCAACCGGGTTAACAACTCTTCACGGCCAGAAATCGGCTGCGACTGCGGAGAGGCCCACGCACCCAATTGAGATTCGCGCGGACGAGAAGCAAAGTACTCATCGCTTACACGGTCCGACAGCCTGGTGACTATTCCCCGCACTCGCACTTGGCGATGTAAGTCCAGCCATCCAAATACTGCCGAAGCGTGGGCATGTTCAACTAACTGCTTGCTCTTGGCACTGTCGTAGTTGGTGTAAAACGCAAAACCCGATTCATCAACACCGCGAGCCAATACGATGCGCGAATCTGGCCCGCCATCAATGCCAATCGTTGACAAAGTCATGGCATTTGGTTCTGCAACAGATGCCTCTGCAGCTTGGTCATACCAACGTTGCCATTGCACGAGTGGATTGTTGTCTAGATCGTTTCGTTCAAGACCTGCAGTTTCGTACTGCACACGGCGGTCACGTAAAGACATTGCGCCTATTTCGGGTGAATGACGGTCGTGCCACGCATGTACGGATGGAGCACGGAAGGAATGGCAACCGATCCATCTTCTTGGCGGAAGTTCTCCATAATTGCGGCCCACACACGCGGAACGGCAAGCGCAGACGCATTCAACGTATGTGCGAACTCCGTTCCCTTTTGTCCCGTGCGCTTCATGCGAATATCGCCTCGGCGTGCTTGGTAATCGCTGAACCAACTGACCGAACTGACTTCAAGCCACGCGTCACATCCTGGGGCATACACCTCAACATCGAAACTGCGGTGATGACTTTGGCCCATATCACCAGTACAAATTTCAATTATCCGATATGGCAAACCAAGGTTGGCAATTACGCGCTCAACACGCGAGATGAGTTCAGTCAACATTGCCGGTGCGCCCTCGGGTGTGGCTATTGCAAAAATCTCAACCTTGTCAAATTCGTGACTACGCAACATTCCGCGTGTGTCTCTGCCAGCAGAACCAGCTTCTCGCCGATAACACGACGAATGTGCCATGTATCGAATTGGCAAGTCAGCTTCTGCAATCACTTCGCCAGCATGAATTGATGTGAGCGGTGCTTCCGCGGTAGGGATGCACCAGAGGTCATCTTTGCTCATTGAATACGCATCGTCGGCAAACTTGGGAAGTTGACCGGTTGCAGTCAATGTTGCCGTGCTGACAAGAGATGGAGGGCGAATTTCTTCATAAGCATCTGCGTTGCAGTCAAGGGCGTACTGACACAGAGCACGAGCAAGCGTTGCTCCCGCTCCGCGTTGCATCGTAAACATCGCACCGCTAATTTTCACTGCGCGTTCGTTATCGAGAATACCTAGCGCTGTTGCCGTGTCCCAATGTGGAACACGCTGATGCTCAGGAAATGTTGCTGGTAAATTATTCGGACCCGTAATGGTTGGGTTTTGCGAATCATCCGACCCCACCACAACATCTGCATGGGGAATATTTGGCAGGCGAAGCAAGATGTCTTTGAGTTGCGCAGTCACCTTCTCGGTCTCTGCTGCAAGAGATTGCTCCTTCTCGCCCAGCGACCTACTTTCTGCCTGCAGCCCTTCAGCAGCCGCGTCGTCGCCACTTCGACGGAGCGCTCCAACCTGTTTTGATAATTCGTTTACCTGCTGACGAATCGCATCACGTTCTGCGGTAATTTCTCGCATTCTGCCGTCAAAGCCCAGGGCCTCGTCGAGCAGTCCCATCAATTCGGGTTTGTTCCGGCGCGCCATCAGCTCGCGCACGGTTTCAGGCTCGCTGCGAAGGTAACGAATGTCAATCACGGTGACACAAGGCTAGCCGTGTGATCCTGTGACACTGCCCTACTTTGCGTACTGTTGAGCCGTGAGTTCTGCGATGAATACGTCTGCGAGTGATGGCCTTTCGGTTTCACAACTCGTCATCAAATATGGCGAAGTCACCGCCGTAGACCACATTTCATTTACCGCTAAACCTGGTCGTGTCACTGTCATTCTCGGTCCCAATGGCGCCGGAAAGACATCCACCATTGAAGCGTGCGAAGGCTTTCTTTCGCCCACTTCAGGCACCATTCAGGTGCTCGGACTCAATCCATTTCTGCAACGTAAGCAACTCAATCGTCTGATGGGAATCATGTTGCAAGATGGCGGTATCTATCCATCAGCGCGAGTTGGCGAATTAGTTCAGCAGTACTGCGCGCTGTATGGCAATGGTGTCGACGCCAACGCGCTTGTTGCCCGCGTTGGACTGCAAGATGTTGCAACCACCACATACCGAAGGTTGTCTGGTGGCGAGAAACAACGACTTTCATTGGCGCTTGCTCTTGCTGCACTTCCCAAAATCATTTTTCTTGATGAACCAACTTCGGGAATCGATGTCAATGGCCGCGACCTTGTTCGCTCAATCATTCGCGAGTTACGAGATGCCGGTTGCTGTGTCATTGTTGCAACACACGAACTTGACGAAGCGGAACGCATTGCCGATGACGTACTGGTGTTTCATCGTGGCAATGTAGTTGCTTCGGGAACGTTGCATGAACTGCGTTCAGGGCGTGAAGAAATTCGATTCCGGTCACATTCGCTGATTGATGTGCATTCTCTATCAACAACCCTCGGATATACAGTCGAACAAACCCGACAGAGCGAATTCACCATTGCCGGCACGAGTGATTCGCGGGTCATCGTTCAACTCACCGACTGGGCAAAGGCCAACAATGTTGACATTGGCGATATTGGAGCTGGATCGCAACGCCTAGACGACGTATTTAGGCGACTCACAGCGGAACCTACGACATGAAATTACTTCGCGTTCAATTAGCTTGCGAACTACGCGTGCTTGCTCGCAATGGCGAACAGTTGCTGCTCATTCTCGGAATTCCGATGCTGCTCCTTTCGTTTTTTGGCAATGTCGACATTCTTCCCACAGGCGACCAAAGCAGCATCAACTTTTTACTACCCGGAATCATTGCCTTGGCAATCATGTCCACCGCCATGGTCAGCCTTGGTATCGCCACCGGATTTGAGCGTTCGTACCTCGTCCTTAAGCGCCTGGGGGCAACTCCACTTGGCGTTCCACGGCTCGTGTTGGCAAAAGCTCTCTCTGTGCTCCTTGTCGAAATTGTGCAAGTGATTCTGCTCGTTGGACTTGCCTTTCTCTTCGGCGCAGATCTCGATGCGCTCAACGTTGCCAAGTTGATTCTTGCCATCGCACTCGGAACGCTTGCCTTCTCAGGCATCGGACTTTCTCTTGCCGGGCGTCTGCGCGGCGAAGTAAACCTGGCAGCACAAAATGCGTTGTATCTAGTGCTGCTTTTGGTTGGAGGAATCATATTTCCTCTGCAAGATCTTCCGTCATGGTTGCAGTGGGTGGGGCGAATTACTCCATCTGGAGCACTTACCGATGTGATGCGCGATGTCTTTTCTGCAACAGCAACTTACGGCGCATCCTCGCTTGTGATTTTGCTTGGTTGGGCAATCGTTGCCCAACTCAGTGCATTCAAATTGTTTCGCTGGAACTAGCGATTACTGCTGGTCTTTTCCTTAGCTGCATAACTTGCTTCAACAAAGAAATTGCCAATAAATCGCCTGAAGAAAATCACCACAATGACGGTCCACAGGAATATTGATCCGCCAAGTTTCATGATCGCACCGGCAAGCTGCTGATCGGTTGTTGCCGATAGCCCCCACACCCGAACAGCAATGTCGTAATGCTTGTATACCGTGCCCTCAGCGAACGTGAGCCATGCTGCAGGAACTGTAGGAATCACCGACATGAGGAAGAGATAAATCAGCTTTCCTCCATACCCAATACGACGTGAAGGGTCTGGGCTGCAAATAGGAGACCACATCAACAGCGCCGACACCACCACAAGAATGTGCAGCAAATAGTGCAAAGGACCATTTGACACGCTCCTATTCACCATCTGAGGAATATGCGTAATCATGATGACGCAGTTAAACAACACACCCGCAATCACTGGCTTTGTCAAGAAGTTAATTGCTCTTCGCGAACGATCACTGGCAAAAATGAGATCGTAAAGCCATTTTGGCGTTGCAATTAACATCAGCGCTGGCATGAAGTATGAGTACAACATGTGCTGGAACATATGCATTGAGTACAAATACTCTTCCGAAATATCGTGCACTGGCCAATCTGAAGCCAACCACAGCAAAAACGCGCCGCCGACAAATGCCCATAGCTGCTTTCGTGTGATTACCCTCCCATCAGTCACTACTCGGGGTCCAATAACTCGAATTGCGTAGATGTAGCTTGCAACAACCGCGATAACCAAAACCCACACTTCAACGTGGAGTTGGAATCTCCATGGATCAGGATTTACAAGCGCGAACATTCGTGGTTCGCCAGTCACATTTTCAAGTTACGAAAAAAAGTGGAAAGTGGCGAGGAAAATGGCATACACCGTGAGTGCCAGAATCAACCCCGCGTAGAACACCCATGAGAACAACTTGTTGTCAAACTTCAGGTGCATGAAATAGCTCACAACAATGATGAATTTCACCACCATCATGATGAGAAGCGACGGCAAGAACAAGGCTCCGAGATCGATGTAGTACGTAGCTACTTCAAGTGCGGTGATTGCGGCAAGAATTGCAGCAATACGTACGTAGCCCGCGTTAGACATGCCGTGTTCAGTTGTTGAGTGCGTTTCAGTTGTCATGATCAAGCCGGAATGAGGTAGATGAGTGTAAAAATAATGATCCAAACAATGTCCACGAAGTGCCAATACAGGCCGATCATTTCAACTGTTTCGGCCTTGCTACCAGGCACCTTGGATCGCTTCATAATGCCAACAATGGACATCAGCATGATGATGCCTACGGTGACGTGAACTCCGTGGAATCCCGTAAGTACGTAAAAACTTGACGAAAACAGGCTGGTCGTGAAGCCCATTCCTTCGTTATAGAACGCAGTGAACTCATATACCTGACCACCAACAAAGGTTGCACCGAGAACGGCTGTAATCGTGACCCACAGGTACGTGTTGCGATCATCACCCTTATGCGCTGCAGACACAGCAAGCACCATGGTGAGCGAGCTCATTAACAAAACAAAGCTGCTGACTGAGGTAAATGGAATATCAAACACTTGCGACGGACGAGGACCCTCGCCTACGCGACCGCGATACAACATGTACGTCGAGATCAAACCACCGAAGAGCAAGCACTCCGAACCAAGGAACAACCACATACCCAATTTGTTATTTGACAAACCAGTGCTTGTGTGTGCCCCGCCATGCACATCTGCGTGGCCTTCTGCTGTCATTACCGCGTGCTCAGCCAACGTGAACCACATCCTTTGTTGTTACCGGTGGATCAAAATCGTCATCTGGTGCAGTGGATGGCTCAATTGCCCATCCATAGCAACCGAATAACACAATCACACCACCAAAAATTGCGATTGGAATGGAATAGATCAC
>BJFW01000053.1 GCA_014190095.1 Actinomycetes bacterium
CGCGCAAGTTTCCGTTTTGCGTGTGGCGATATTCGTACAACGCATGATGCATGTTCAAAAACTTGTCGGCCTGGGTGTCGCGCACTGCAATAGAAGCTTGCAACGCAAGAATTCCGGTGTCGTCTTGTGGGCGATCCCAAATATCGGTTTGCCCTTCTTCAACGTGTGCTTGTCCTAAACAAAACGGCGTGAATTTCACGGTCCATGGTGCTCCAGCTTTCAAAGCAGTGGCCACGTGGTCGTGCACGATACGGCCATATGGGCAGCGGTAGTCGTAGGTCAGGGCAAATGTGGGAGTTGAGGTCATATGAGATGTATAGCGTTTAAAAACACCAAGCCCACAACGCCCATCAGGCTTCCCACAATGGCGCCACCAACAACATCGCTGGCATGGTGAATGCGCACGCCCACGCGACTTGTGGCGATAATCATCGCGAACACATAGAACAGCGCCACCCATGGCCAGGTGAAGAAGTAGGTAAGCACAAGTGCTGAGAAAAATGCAGACGACGAGTGACCGCTTGGGAAACTTGAAGTTCGTGGAGTGCGTAATGCAAACCGTTCGTCACCAGTGGTGGTTGGTCGACTGCGCCGGAACAAGCGCTTAATGCCCTGATTCAGCAACAAGCTTTCAATGCCGATCATGGTGGAAAACACCAGCGCTTGTTGAAAGCGATCAACACTGCCGATAGCTCGCAACATTCCAATGATGTGCCACAAAATTCCGAAGTCGCCAACTGCACTGGCAATGCTGAATACAACTTTGACAAATCTGAAGTCGCGAATGTGTTCGAGCGCGCTGTCTACTTTGTTGTCAAATTTTTCGAATCGGGCGGTTGGGTCAAACGTCATGCGGCAGGACGAGGATATTTCACCGCAGCGCCAACTTCGGCATCGTCAGGATTTCCACCAAACTCTGGGCACCAATCCTTAAACGAGCAGTAGTTGCACAGCGCGCTTTTCTTCGTAGGGAAGTTGCCAGTTGTGCATGCGTTGGAAATGGTTTTGAACAACGCCGAGGTTTTGGTGACAACAAACTTCATGGTTTGTTCGGTTACCGCACGTGTGTGCCTAATGCCGTCTTTTACGAACATGAGGCTTACTTTTGCCGGTGCTTCACCACGCATTTCACGCAACATGTAGGCGTACATGTGCAGCTGCTGCATCTTTGCGTCTACATCTTGTTCGCGAGGTGCTTTGCCGGTTTTGTAGTCGCTGATGATGAGATTGCCCTCAGCATCGCGCTCAATGCGGTCAACATATCCGCGTAGCCCAAAATCATTGATCGGTGCTTGTACCCACAATTCAAGGTCAACCACATTCACGCTCTTTGGGTCTTCCATGCGCAGGTAGCTTTTCACCAACGCGTCGCAGTCTTTCCAGAAAGCGTCGAGTTGTATTTCATTCAGGTTCAACCCGGTGATGTCGTACGTTGGTTCAAACTCGGTGCGCGCGGTTTGCGCAAACGCAAGTGCTGCTTGTTCGGTGCGTTGCGCTGGTTCAAGACCAAACAGCAACTCGAGTGCGCGGTGCACCACGTTGCCTTTCACTGCAGCAACGCTTGGTGGCTGTGGAAGTTTCTGAATGTTTTGAAAGCGAAATTGCAGTGGGCAGTTTTGAAACGTGCTGGTGCTTGACGGCGAGAGTGCTTCGGGAATGGGCCATGCGGTCATGTCAGTGTCGTTTCTATTTGTCTTCAGAGGTAAGTCGGGGGAGGCTATGTGCGGCAAGGGCATAGCCACCAACGATGAGAAATCGAACGTTATGTTCGAGGAATAATGCGACAAACTCGTTGAAGTCCTTGTCGAGTTCCATCAGCACCTCCAAACACGCGTTTACGCAATACTTCTACAGCCGCAATTCGTTCTGCTGGCGAGACGCCCAACCAATAAGAAATTTCATCTTGCTGGTCATGGAGCGAGGTTTTGCTGACCGTAAGGCTCATATTGCTGAGTTCGCGTTTAGCTGACGCCATACCCACAGTCTACTTACGGGTGTAACGACCTGCTGATGGACGCAATCAATTGGGCGATGCGTTGCGGGTCTTGCATAGGTCCGAAGTGACCAAGGTCGTCCCATTGCACAAATGTGCTTCCCGGAATTGCGTCAGCAAGTGGTTTGGCAAACGCGGCAGGGGACATCGGAATCATTTGTCCAGAAACTATCCACACGGGCATGCGCAGTTTTGCCAAGTCGTTCCATGTCTCATGTAACGCACCCGACTCATAGGTTCGTGCTTCGTGCTCTGGTTGGCACTTCAGTGTCACGGTTGAATCTGCGTTGCTGTTGAACCCAAAGCGCACGTAGTCGTTGAGAACATCTGGTTGAAAAACATTCAGCGGTGGCTTGGAAGAGTAATTAGCTATTGCTTCGTCAAAAGAGGCAAATGTTGCTCGTCGCCTGCGAGCACCTTCGGATAGCGGGCTTGGTCCGCCTGCGTCTCCTTTTTCCCGAACAATCGGCGGAAAAATGATGGGCTCAAACAGCACAAGTGCGCGAAACAATTCGGGTTTGCGCAATGCAGCCATCACGAGTGCAGCACCACCCATGCTGTGACCAAATGCAATTGAAGGCCCGCTTTGGTTTGCAACGTGTTGCGCAACAGTTTGAGCATCGTCGCCATAACCACTCCACGCCACTTTCCAGTCGTGGGGAAGTGTGGCGTCTCCGTAACCGCGGTAGTCAAACGAATAGCAATGCGTGCTGTCTGCAAGTAAAGCTGCGGTGCTATTGAAGCAACGACCATGAAAACCAGTTGCATGCGAAAACAACACGCTCCCAAGGCTTGACCCTGGTGCGTAGTCGTACACAGGAACATCAACACCATCGCTCGATGCAATACGAATGATGTTCACAGCGTTGTTTGCGAATTACTTCAAGTAGGGAAGGAACATCGATGTTTCTTCACCGATATTGGCAGGCACTTTGTAACCCTCTTCGTTGCGAATTTGTGCAAAGTTGTCGCGCACATCTTCCATGGTGAGGTTTGGGTTGTGGTATCCCTCGGTCTCAGCAATGAATACGCGGGCAACACGGCCACCACCAACGCTGTACACCTCACCACTGACTGGGCAGTCTTCGTGTGCAAGGTATGCAACGATTGGCGAGATTTTTTCTGGCTGCAACTTCTCTGCCATAGCGCCGCTAAACAAACTCTCGGTCATGCGGGTAAGAGCAAGTGGGGCAATGGCGTTTGCCTTGATGTTGTACTTTGCGCCTTCAACTGCAAGTACACGCGTAAAACCAACGAGTCCCATTTTTGCAGCGCCGTAGTTGGTCTGACCAAAGTTTCCGAAAATTCCTGCTGCTGACGATGTGGAGACAATGCGCCCGTAACCCTGTTCGCGCATCAATACGAATGCAGGCTGTGTGACGTGGAATGCACCCTTCAAGTGCACGTCAAACACAGGGTTCATCAGCGATGGGTCCATATTGTGGAAACTCTTGTCGCGCAAAATTCCGGCGTTGTTAATCACGATGTCGACGCGACCAAACGCTTTCACTGCACCAGCAACAATCGCGGCGCCACCTTCTGGGGTCGACACGCTGTTGGTGTCGGCAACGGCCTCGCCACCGAGGGCCACAATTTCGTCCACTACTTTTTGCGCGGCGCCTTTGTCGCTGCCGCTGCCATCCACTGCGCCACCCAGGTCATTGACCACCACAAGCGCCCCACGGGAAGCCATTAAGAGGGCATGTTGGCGCCCTAATCCGCCACCTGCGCCCGTAATGATGGCTACTTTTCCGTCGTATCCCAGTTCTGCTGTGCTCATATTTTTGCGACCCCGCTCTTGTATTGGTTTCGAGCCAAGACTAGTTTCTGCGAGATGGGGAACAACATTTCAAACATCGCAGGAATCGTGCGCACGCACGCAGCAAACCAACCAAACAACATTGCGCTTATTCAGGGTGATCGCACACAAACTTGGGGTCAGTTGTACGAGCGCTCGTGCATGGTCGCCAATGCTCTGAAGACAGCAGGAGTTGGCCCACAAGATCGCGTTGCGTTTTTGGACAAGAACGGCATCGACCACTTTGAAGTGTTTTATGCATGTGGATTATTGAATGCAGTCAGCGTTGATATCAACTGGCGACTTGCTGCGCCTGAAGTTGCCTACATCGTCAATGACTCGCAGGCCAAGGTGCTTATTGTTGGGCCAGATTTCGTGCCAATTCTCGACGCCATTGCCGGCGACATTCCTAATGCAAAGACCATCGTGGTTATTGGTGGGCACAGCAAGTTCCCTTCATACGACGAGTTCTCGAGTAGCGGTGCAAAGACCGACCCAGGTACCCAGTCGGCGCCGGAAGATGTGGCGTTTCAGTTGTACTCAAGTGGCACAACTGGCCGTCCGAAGGGCGTCATGCTCACGAATAACAACTTCTTTGCGCTCATTCCGTTTGCAGCAGAGATTTGGAAGTTCACCGATCGCACCGTGAACTTGGTTGCTATGCCGCTATTCCACATTGGTGGTGGTGGATGGGCCACTGCTGGTATGGCTCTTGGCGCAAAGTCGGTCATCATCCGCGATGTCAACCCAGCCGAGATTGTCACGCTCATTGGCAAGCATCGCATTACGCACGGCTTCTTGGTGCCGGTGTTGTTGCAGTTCATGCTCATGGTTCCCGATGTCGATAAGGCCGACTACACAAGCCTCGAACTCATTGCTTACGGTGCATCACCAATTTCAGAAGAAGTGCTGTCTGCATCAATCAACACGTTCAAGACCAACTTCATGCAGGTGTATGGCCTCACCGAAACAACTGGTGCGACCACCATCCTCATGCCAGAAGATCACGACCTCACCGGACCAAAGCGCAAGCTGCTTCGCTCATGCGGAAAGATCGTTCCAGGAATGCAACTGCGTGTTGTTAATTCCGAAACAGGAAACGATGTTCCCACAGGTGATGTTGGCGAAATTTGGGTGAAGGGTGGCCAGATTATGAAGGGCTACTGGAACATGCCAGAAGAAACAGCGAAGTCCATAACTTCAGATGGCTGGTTCAAAACTGGAGACGCCGCGTATCAGGACGAAGATGGATATGTGTACATCTTCGATCGCGTGAAAGACATGGTCGTCTCAGGCGGCGAAAACGTGTATCCAGCCGAGGTGGAAAACGCGCTCATGGGTCACCCTGCAATTGCCGACGTGGCGGTTATTGGAGTGCCCGATGAGAAGTGGGGTGAAGTGCCAATGGCCATCGTGGTCCGCAAACCCGATGTTCCGGTAACCGAAGACGACATCATTTCCTTTGCCAAGGAACGCCTTGCAGGGTTCAAGTGTCCAAAGTCGGTCACGTGGATTGACGCCTTGCCGCGTAACCCAAGCGGAAAGATCCTGAAGAAAGACCTGCGCGCTCCGTACTGGGAAGGTCGAACTCGCAAAGTTAACTAAGCCCCATCTAGTCTCGTCATCATGAAACTTTCCATGATGATCAACTACATCTCCGACTTTCAGTCATCGGCAAAGCAAGTTGTCGAGCTTGAAAAAGTTGGTCTCGACATGGTGTGGGTAGCAGAGGCGTATTCATACGACTCCATTTCACAAATTGGTTACCTTGCTGCGGTAACGAACAAGTTGGAAATTGGCACGGGCATCATCAACGTGTATTCGCGCACGCCGGCACTTGTTGCCATGACGGCAGCAGGTTGCGACTACGTCAGCAACGGTCGTTTTGTTCTTGGTCTTGGCGCATCGGGTGCACAGGTGATTGAGGGTTTCCATGGCATGCCGTACGAAAAGCCACTACAGCGCACCAAGGAATACATTGAAATTTGCCGCGAGGTGTGGAAGCGCGAAAAGCCACTGTCGTATCAGGGAAAAACTGTTGAAGCACCGTTGCCAGCAGGACAGGGAACTGGGCTTGGCAAAGCATTGAAACTCATTAACCATCCAGTCCGCAACGACATACCAATTTGGTGGGCAAGCCTCATGGGCAAGAGCGTTGAAGCAACTGCAGAAATTGCGGATGGTTGGATGCCAATTTTCTTCTATCCAGAAAAATTTCAAAACGTTTGGGGCGATGCGTTGAAAGCGGGCTATGCCAAGCGCGATGCATCACGTCCAAAGATGGACATTCAGGCTGGTGGAATTCTTGCAATTGATGAATCTCTCACGGGTGAAGACCAACAAAAAGTGTTGGACTTCGCGCGACCAAGCACCGCGTTGTATGTAGGTGGCATGGGTGCTCGAGGCAAAAACTTCTATAACGACATCTGCAAGGCGTATGGCTACGAGCAAGAAGCAGTCGAAATTCAAGACTTGTACCTAGACGGCAAGAAGCAAGAAGCTGCAGCAAAAATTCCTGCAGACTGGTTGCTCAATTCGCACTTGGTTGGCCCGAAGAGTTTCATTAAAGAGCGACTGGCTGCATACAAGGAATCCGGTGTCACGGTGTTGCAAGTGAACCCAATTGGTCCAGATGCGGTGAAGCAAATTGAATTGCTTCGCAGCCTCATGGACGACGTTAAGTAGCCGTGGCCTACGAAGGTTTCGTTGCCGACGGATGGTCGGAAGTAGCAGAAGCATTCGCACACAACATTGACAACCGTGAAGACATTGGTGCAGGTGTTTCGGTATTCCATAAAGGCAAATGCGTAGTTGATATTGCTGGTGGCTATTTCGATAAGGAAGCAACCAAGCCCTACACATTGGACACCTTGCAGTTGGTGTTCAGCACCACCAAAGGGGTGGTGGCAACAGCGGTTGCTATGTGTGTGGAGCGTGGACTGTTGTCGTACGAAGAACCCGTCTCGTTGTTCTGGCCAGAGTTCGCAGCGCATGGCAAAGAGCACGTAACGGTTGCCCAATTGCTGTCGCACCAGGCCGGTTTGTACACCGTGCTTGGCGAATTGAAGTACGAGGAAGTACTCGATTGGAACACCATGGTGGACCGCTTGGCCAACACGCCGCCGCTGTTTCCGGTTGGCTCTACACACGGTTATCACGCCATCACCTTTGGATGGTTGGCAGGCGAATTGGTACGTCGAGTAGATGGCCGAAACATCGGTCGCTTTATTGCCGAAGAAATTGCTAATCCACTTGGTGGCGAAATCTATGTTGGTCTTCCCGCGCACCTTGAACATCGCGTGTCACCGGTAAATGTTGGTTGGCCGCGCAGTGCAACCGATGCGCCACCAACACCGCAAGCCATGTTGCCAAATGCGCACTTGGCTCGCGCACTTTCGTTAAATGGTGCGCTCAATGTCAAGGGTGGGTTCAATCGCACCGACATGCATGCTGCCGAAGTTCCTGGTGCAAACGGCATTGCGAATGCGCGCAGTTTGGCAGCCATGTATTCGGCAACGTTTACCGAAACTCAGTCGCCGCATGGTGTTGTTCGATTGCTGAACGACGACACACGCAACAAGATGACGGTGCAACAAACCAAAGATGGCGAAGTTGATTTGTGTTTACAAACGCAGCGCACGTTCGCAATGGGCTTCGTAACTCCAAGTGAAAGGTTGGCCTTCGATGCACCGGGTAGTTATGGCCACGCAGGTGCTGGTGGTTCGGTGTCGTTTGCTGATCCAGGTCGTGAAATGAGCTTTAGTTACATCATGAATCGCATGAAGGATTCAATGTTCACCGATCCGCGTGCGGTCAGGCTGATTGAAGCTGCATCTCGTTGCGCAGACGCTGACGCAAACCCATAGACCCAATGAGGTAACTGCAAGAAGCAATTCCCGAAATGCCAGCAACAATGGCGATGGCAATGCGAATCGGGAAGATTTCACCAAGTATTCCTGTACCAATGCTGCTGAGCCCGGTAACAAGCATGGCAAAACCCATGTCGCCCGCTAACACCCGACCGCGAATATGGTCTTCGGTGCTGACCTGTAATCCGTAACTTGCCATCGTCCAAATTGCACCACCACCTATGTGGGCTGCGCCTATGGCAACGACAGCCATCCACAACATCGGGCTTGCAGAGGCCGCAAGATAGAAAACGCTCCAGATCACTCCGCCAACTCCACAGAGCAGCAACAATCTCGGCATGTTGCCGCGTACAAAGCGCATGAAAATGAATGGACCAATAGCGGCACCAAAGCCTCGTGCGGCAAGAAGTAACCCGCTTCCACCATCACCAGTGTTGAATGCATCAATTGCCAGCACCGCAAGTTGGCCAACTGCACCAGCGCCAACGGCTTGTGTGGTTTTTGACGCCATGAGTGCAAAAATCACGCTGTTTTCTTTGGCGTAATGAAACGCTTCACGCATGTCGGCAATGGGCCGAACTGGCTCGCGCACAGCATGAATTTTTCGTTCTTGTAATGGAACTTTGATTAAGGCCACAAGCGCTGCACACAACACAAAAGTGGCAATGTCGGCAACAAACGTTGCAGTTCTGCCAAATGTTGCAGCAAACAACCCACCAACTGCCGAGCCAATGAATACCGAAGCACCCCAGCTAGAGCCAAACAATGCATTTGCCTGGCGGAGTTCTTCGTCGTTTCGCGTGACGTTGGGAAGACCTGAACCAAATGCGGGCAGTGTGATGACGGCGAGTGAGGAGATCACAATCTGGGTGAGTAATGCCAACCAGATGCGATCTGCACTCGATAGCAAGAATCCAATTCCGCAGACTGCCTGCAGAGCAGAGATAACCACGATGATCTTGCGTCGATCAAATTTGTCCACGATTGGTCCAGCAAGCGGCGAGAAGAAAAATGATGGCAATACGTATGCTGCGTACACCAGCGACACCAGGAAGGTGGAGTCTGTTGCGTCTTTGATCAGACCGACAAGGGCAACGTAGGTGAAGTAGTCGCCCATGACCGAAATGTTTTGCGCAAAAAACAGTCTGCGCACGTTGACGTTTGAGCGAAGGACTCCCATGCGGATGAGTTACTTGCTGCGCATTGCTTGAATGCGATTGAGCGATTGCTCGGCTTCTGCCATCATGCTGCGTACCAAGTCGCCTGCGTGCACAATGCTCTTAATCGCGCCAACACCTTGGCCGGCAGGCATGAACTCTTGGTTCACATCAACCTTTGTTCCTTCTGGGTAACCCAAGTGGTTTACTCCGGCTTGCATGGAAGCGATGGCTTGTTGTGGAAACCCTTGCAACGTTTCTGGGTGCTCTTCAAATTTGTTCGTCCAGTCGTTGCGAACCACTCGGCATGTTTTGCCGGTGTAGCTGCGCGTAATAACGGTGCCATCTTCAAGCGTGTCAATCAGCTTTTCTTTGTAGCCATCTACGCCACGGGCTTCGTGTGTGGCTATGAAACGAGTCCCCACCCATACGCCATCGGCACCAAGTGCAAGCGATGCAGCAAGTCCACGGCCATCGAAGAGTCCACCTGCGGCAACCACCACCATTTTGTCGCCAACTGCATCAACAACTTGAGGCACCAGCGCCATCGTGGCAACGGTTCCCGTATGTCCGCCACCTTCGGTTCCTTGGGCAACCACAAAGTCGCAACCGCTTTCGTACGCAGCAGTTGCGT
>BJFW01000054.1:0-1711 GCA_014190095.1 Actinomycetes bacterium
TCCGAGCAGCGTTACCTTGCCCTGCATCGGTTCAATGAGCCCCGCCAATGTTTTGAGCAGGGTCGACTTTCCAGAACCATTCGTGCCAATGAGCACGAGCAGTTCACCAGGTTGCAAGTCGAGCGAAATGTTGTCAACAACTGGACGTTTGCCGTAACCAACTGCAAGTGAGGATGCGTGAATGGAAGTCATTACACGTGGATCTCACCGTGAACGTGTGGATGTTCATGATCATGGTGGTCGTGACCACGCGACTTACGAATTTCGTTTGCAGTTGCCGAGATAGCAAAGATCACCACTGCAGTCAGCACGATGCTTGCGCCAGCCGCTAAGTCGTAGTGATAGCTAATGAGCAGACCTATATATGTAGACAGCGAGCCAACAAGTGCAGCGATCAGCATCATGGATTCGATGCGACGTGCAAACAACGAACCTGTGGCTGCGGGCGCAATGAGCATTCCCAATACCAGCAAGGTTCCAACAGTCTGGAAACTGGCGATCAGCGTGATGGCAACCATGGTGAGCATGACGTTATGAAATAGGCGAGCGGAAAAGCCAGAAGTACGGGCTAGTCCGTCGTCTACAGAAAGCAATAGAAACGGCCTGCGACTTACAAATGCAATCGCCCCAACGATCATTAGTGCCGCGAATTGCCAAGCCAAATCGGTTGTGGAGATTCCGAGCAATTCACCAAACAAAATTCGTGCGAGGTCACCAACAAATGAAGTGGACCGCGAAGTGATGACTACTCCAAGCGACAACATTCCAACAAAGAGCAATCCGATTGCAGTGTCTCCCGACAGTCTGAATTTACGAGTGACGATACTGACTCCGCCCATCATGACGGCTGCGCCAACCGCTGCGCCAAGAATGCCAGAGAACCCAAGCAACATTGCAGTGGCGATACCGGGGAGTACTCCGTGCGCAAGCGCGTCACCAACAAATGCTAAACCGCGTAAAACAACAAACGTTCCCGCTATTGCACACGTGCAGGCAACAAGAATTCCTCCAAACAACGCGAGTCGCATGAACTCATTGTTGGCAAAGGGGTCAACGAGATGGTTCAACGCAATGCTTCTGCGATCTGGTCGGCAAGATTGAGCATGAATTCACGGTAGTTCGCCGCGCCATTCAAATAGTGGGTGCTCAACGAAACCGCTGCAATACCAAGTTCGCTTGCTAGCTGTTCTGAAACTTCTGCTGGTGTACCAAGGCCCGTGAACACGGCCTTCACATTGTTGGATTCGGCCAACATCTTCAAATCGGCAATTTGCTTTGCCGTTGCTTCGGAAGTGGTTGAGAAGCTTGGAATGATTGCGCCAATTACCGTGCATCCGTAACGGTCGGCGAAGTATCCCATCTCGTCATGACCGCTCAGCAAGACACATGAAGAAACACTGCTAATAACTTCATTGATCTCGTTGTCCAACTGCGTCAACCGACCTATTGCAGCGGCTTCGTCAATTGACAAACCGGTTGCTTTGTTGATGGCTGCAGTTAACGAAGGAAGTGCTTGAGTAAACGACAATGGTGAAAGCCATAAGTGTGGGTCACCTGCGCCATGAGCATCTCCGTCTTCCTCGGCATGGACTTCATCCGAGTCTCTTACCGTGATGTTTTCGCCAATCATGTACACCGAGACACCGCTATCAATTGCAGACGCGAGGACATCTTCGAGACCTTCTTCAAAATCAAGTCCGTTCGACACCAC
>BJFW01000054.1:2398-9230 GCA_014190095.1 Actinomycetes bacterium
TCTGTTCCAGTGAAGCCTTTGCCCGAAACGATCGGCGCAGTCATTCCAGTTGCTGCGTCAGTTGCCGATGCTGAATCGAATGCAGGCAGCGCATCGCCAGTAACGGTGATGTCGCTGTATTCAGAAATATTGCCCGAAGTAGTGCTCGATTCCGAGCCACTTGATGAAATGGCAACAATGGCCGCGCCACCGATGATTATTGCGATGATCGCACCAACAATGAATTTGCCGTTACCTGAAGATGATTTACTCATGACTGCTCCGTTTGTGTGTTGGGAAGGGTAGTGAATACGAGAACTGCAAGGAAGCCGGTGAATGCCATAAATGGCAAGGTAACGAAACCAAAGTTTTCAAACCATACAAATTCGCATGGCACTTCAACGTCACATACGCCTGCATCGAGGTTTGGGAAACGTTCAAGAAACCAGTGATAGGTGGAAACGGTGATTCCAATAACTGCAAGTGGAGTTGCGTAGCGCCAAACTCGCTTATCTTTTGTGAGTGCCGCAACGATGAGAATGACAGCAAGTGGGTACATCATGGTTCGCTGGTACCAGCACATGATGCAGGGCTTGTAATTGACAATTTCTGAAAAATACATACTTCCGAGCGCACATGTTGTGGTGACTGCGGCCGCAAGTGGCAAAGCCCATGGGGCGAATGCGGAAACAACGGTGCGAGCAGCAGTGCTGCGTGAGTGCAACATGCGTGCGACGAGAACTACAAGAGTTCCAGCCAGCAATGCAACGCTCAGCATGGAAAAGAAGAGTTCGAAGGTTTCGTTGTTCATGACCAACAACAGTGTAGAGACGACCCCATATTGAAGGCTCGTCAAGCACCTAAAAAGAGGGCAGAATAGAGGCGTGACAACACTTAAAGACCGCATTAAATCAGACATCACTGAGGCAATGAAGGCACGTGAGGAAGCAAGGCTTTCAACACTTCGAATGGTGCTATCGGCAATTCAAAATGCCGAAGTTGCTGGTGACGAAGCCATCGTGCTCACCGACGATCAAGCAATCAAGGTGTTGCAAAGCGAAGCGAAAAAGCGCGCCGAGTCCGCACAAATTTATGCAGATGCTGGCCGCACTGAAGCAGCAGCAAAAGAACGTGCTGAACTTGCAGTGATTGAGGCCTACTTACCTGCGGCAATGAGTGACGATGAAGTTGCTGCAATTGTTGCTGAAGAAATAGCAAAAGCCGCCGCTGCTGGACAAACAGGTGGCAAAGCAATGGGCGCCGTGGTGAAAGCGGTTCGTGATCGCGTTGGCTCGGGTGCCGACGGCGGAAAGATTGCTGCTTTGGTGAAATCAGCCCTTGGCTGATGTACTTGCGCCCTCGATAGGAATCGAACCTACGACCTGCGGTTCCGGAAACCGACGCTCTATCCACTGAGCTACGAGGGCCTAACATCCGTCAGGCTATCGCTCGTATGAATGATGGGAAATTGAATTAAGTGCCGTTAAAGCTGTGCGGTCGGCAACAATAGAAGGACTATGGCTGACCCAGTCCTTACCGTTGCTGAATTGCTACGGCCAACATTTAGGCACATTGCGGGCGGCGTAGACAGCGACCCAGTTGTACGCAGAAGCGACCGAGCAGATGCGCAGGTGAATGGTTCGCTCGCATTGGCTAAGACACTGGGTAAGACTCCTCGTGAAGTTGCACAAATGGTGCTCGATGCAGTCGATTTGTCAAAGGTATGTAGCGCAACAGAAATTGCTGGACCAGGGTTTATCAACGTCACCTTTTCAAATGAGTTTTTGGCAAGCGAGCTAGCGGCTGCTGCTGCAGATGTGCGCCTGGGTGTGCGCAATGCTCCGGCCAAGTTTAAAGTTGTTGTTGACTACTCGGCACCAAACGTTGCAAAAGAAATGCACGTTGGACACTTGCGCAGCACGGTCATCGGCGATGCGTTGGTTCGCATGCTCGAATTTGTTGGCCACAGCGTTGTTCGTGAAAACCACATTGGTGACTGGGGTACCCCCTTTGGAATGCTCATTGAGCATCTCATTGACTTAGGCGAAACAGAAGCAGCGAACGAATTGTCAGTTGGTGACCTCGACTCGTTTTATCGTCAGGCGCGAACCAAATTTGATTCGATTGATGAGTTCAAGGAACGCGCACGTGCACGTGTGGTTTTGCTGCAAGGTGGTGACGACGAGACGCTACGCATGTGGAAGTTGCTAGTAGGGGAGAGCACGCGTTACTTCGACAAGGTGTACCGAACTCTTGGGGTGTTGCTTACTGCGGATGACCTGATGGGCGAAAGCGCATACAACCCGCTACTGGCACAAGTTGTGGACAGATTGCGCGCGTCTGGATTGATCGAAATTAGCGATGGCGCAGAAGTGGTGTTTCCCGACGGATTCTTGAATCGTGAGAACGAGCCACTGCCACTCATCATTCGAAAGACCGATGGCGGATACAACTATGCAACGAGCGACCTTGCGTGTGTGATTGATCGTGTTGAGCGCATTGGTGCAAATGTGGTGTTGTACGTAGTTGGATCGCCGCAAGCTCAGCACTTAGAAATGGTTGCTGTGGTCTCGCGTAAAGCCGGTTGGGTTCCTGAAAGCACTGAACTGATTCACGTTGCGTTTGGAAACGTGCTTGGTGCGGACCGCAAAATTTTGAAGAGTCGTAGTGGCGAAGTGGTCAAACTTGACGCGCTTCTTACGGAGTCAGTTGAACGCGCTGCAGATGCAGTGAAGGAAAAGAACGCTGAACTTCCCGCAGCACAGCAGGCAGAAGTTGCTCGTCAGATTGGAATTGGAGCGGTGAAATATGCCGACCTGTCAACCGATCGGATCAAAGATTACGTATTCGATTGGGATCGGATGCTGGCCTTTGAAGGCAATACATCGCCATACCTGCAGTATGCACACGCACGTATTTGCAGCATTTTCCGAAGGGTTGGAGTCAATCGTGCTTCGGTGCGTCGAATAACACCAACGCTTGGTCACAGCGCGGAGCGAGCACTAACCATGCGTTTGTTGCAGTTTGATACTGCGGTGTGGGACACGCTCGACAAGTACAGCCCACATCGTTTGTGCACCTACTTGTTTGAATTGGCTAGCGAGTTCAGTTCGTTTTATGAGCATTGCCCAGTTATGCGAGCCGACTCAGAAGAGCAGAAGATGAGCCGTCTGGCATTGTGCGATTTCACTGCTCGAGTGATGGAACAAGGGCTGGCATTATTGGGTATCGAGTCTCCGGAGCAAATGTGAGCGCAATCGCCAAGCACCTGTTGCCAGACAATGCGGTCATTGATGCACAAGGCGTCATGAGCATCGGTGGCTGTTCGCTCCCAGAAGTGGCCCAGCAATTTGGAACTCCAGTTTTTGTCTATGACGAGGATCATTTGCGTGCGCGCTGCCACGAAGCAGTGAAAGCATTTGGTCCAAACAGAGTGATTTATGCAACCAAAGCTTTCTTTTGCACAGCAATGGCAAAGTTGGCTTACGACGAAGGATTAATGCTTGACGTTGCGACAGGTGGCGAGTTGTTCGTTGCTCTCAACGCCGGTGTGCCAGGAAGTAGCTGTGTAATGCATGGCAACAACAAGAGCATGGACGAATTGCGCATGGCGATAAATGCCGATGTGCATCACATAGTTGTTGACAGCTTTGATGAACTTGATCGCTTGGATGTATTGCATGCAGAAGGTATGCCTGCTCCACGTGTGCAGTTACGGATTACGCCTGGTGTTTCAGTGCACACGCACGAATACATTGCCACGGGCCAAAACGATTCAAAGTTTGGTTTCAACTTGGGCAATGGCGATGCGCACAAAGCTGCCGAACGAGCACGCATTTCAAAGTCGGTGGACTTCGTTGGTGTGCACTGCCACATCGGATCGAACGTATTCGCAGTAGAAAACTTTGCTCACGCCGCAAAGATCATGGTGGATTTGGCAAATGAGTTAGAGGTAGAGCAACTTACCTTTGGCGGCGGACTTGGTGTCGCGTATGTGGAAACCGAACACGCATCAACCATTACCGAATGGTCCACGCATCTCATGGCAGCAGCCGAACAACTTCGTAAACCAACACAAGTGTTCGTGGAGCCAGGTCGTTCGATTGTTGCTGCCGCTGCAGTAACGGTGTACGAAGTTGGAACGGTGAAGCCAATTCCGGGAGTGCGCACCTATGTAGCAGTTGATGGCGGCATGAGCGACAATCCGCGACCAGTGATGTACGGCAGCGGGTACGAATTGTTCATGCCTGCCAATGCCAATGCCGATCGCACAGAGTCAATTCGATTAGTGGGAAAACACTGCGAAAGCGGTGACATTTTGATTAGCGAAACACTTGCTCCTGCAGGCTTGCGCGTTGGCGATTTGGTAGCAACTCCAGTAACCGGTGCGTATGGACACTCCATGGGCTCGAACTACAACAAGATCACTCGTCCTCCAGTGGTATTTGCTCGAAATGGAAACGCACGTTTAGTGGTGCGTCGAGAAACATATGACGATTTAGTTCGATTGGATGTGAGCGATTAGCCAATAGCGTGAAGGGCATGTCGGTACACCGCGTACGCCTAGGAGTTATTGGACACGGAACTGTAGGCGCGGCATTTGTGCGCTTGGTGAAGCAGCAATCCGACACCATCGCTGCGCGCAGTGGTGTACGCCTGGAAGTTGCGCGAGTTGCAGTTCGTAATATTGATGCGCATGCGGGATCAATCGCCGCAGAGGTCATGACTACTGATGCAGAATTTGTCGTTAACGATCCAACTGTTGACTTAGTTGTCGAGTTGATGGGAGGGGTAGACCTTCCGCGTAAGTTAATTCTTGCAGCCCTAAAAAATGGCAAACCAGTTGTTACAGCAAACAAAGCCTTACTGGCGAAACACGGCGCTGAGCTTTTTGCTGCGGCTGATGATGCAGGAATTGACTTGCTGTTTGAAGCAGCCGTGTGCGGTGGAATTCCGCTGATCCGTCCGTTGCGTGAAAGTTTGCGCGGTGAACCCATTAAGCGAGTGCTCGGAATTGTGAACGGCACCACCAATTACATCCTCACCAAAATGAGTGAAGAGGGCCAAAGTTATGCAGACGCTCTTGCCGGTGCGCAGGCGCTCGGTTACGCCGAAGCCGACCCAACTGCAGACGTTGAAGGCTTAGATGCAGCGGCAAAGGTTTCGATTATTGCGAGTATTGCATTTGGTTGCAACGTAGTTGCGAGCGATGTGTACAGCGAAGGCATTAGCAGAACCTCTGCTGCAGACATTGCGATTGCAAAACGACTTGGATACGCAGTGAAGTTGCTTGCAATTGCCGAGCACGACAAAGCGACTGATGAAATCTCAGTTCGCGTTCACCCAGCGATGGTGCCCATGCATCACCCACTTGCTTCTGTGCGCGACAGTTTCAATGCTGTGGTGGTTGATGGAGAAGCTTCAGGCTCACTCATGTTTTATGGTCGTGGGGCAGGAGGTGACCCAACTGCAAGTTCGGTGCTTGGTGATGTCATCGATGCTTCAATCAACTTGAATAAGGGTGCTCATGCAACTCTTGGCGTGTTGAGCGCACCGAAGTTGAAGCGCATGGCTGACACTTCGTGTGAGTATCTGATTCCACTTGAAGTAACAGACAAACCAGGTGTTTTGCACGCAGTAACAGGAGTGTTTGCACGCAACAACGTGAGCATTCGTGCAGCTGAGCAGGACGGAATTGGAAATGGTGCACGTTTGGTGTTCCTCACGCACGAGGCGAATGAAGCAGCGGTTCAGGCCTGCATTGCCGAATTGAAGACGCTGGACGTGGTGATGCACGTTGGAGCTCTTCTTCGCGTGATTGCCGACTAACTAACCTGTAGGCACTATGCGTTATGTCTCCACGCGCGGTCGCGCAGCAGAACTGGGTTTTTGTGATGCTCTGCTTGCGGGCTTGGCTACTGATGGAGGTTTGTATGTGCCACAGACTTGGCCCAAAAGTTCAACTCCTGCGGGCTCGACATATGCATCTAAGGCAGCCTCGCTCATGGCACCTTATGTAGAGGGAGAAATTCCCCAAGATGTATTTGCGCAACTGTGCGCCTCTGCATATTCAACATTTCGCGACCCAGCCGTAGTTCCGTTAGTGCAAATTGCACCAGAGCATTATTTGCTTGAGTTGTTTCATGGGCCAACGCTCGCATTTAAAGATGTTGCATTGCAACTCATCGGTCAGTTGTTTGACTACGTCTTAACTCAGCGCAATCAGCGAGTCATGATCGTTGGCGCAACCAGTGGCGATACCGGTAGCGCGGCAATTGATGGAGTGAAGGGCTGCAAGAACGTAGACATTGTGATCTTGTATCCAAAAGGACGAGTAAGCGATGTGCAACGCAGGCAGATGACCACCATCACTTCTCCAAACGTGCACACAGTTGCTGTCGATGGAACTTTTGATGACTGTCAAGATTTAGTGAAAGCCATGTTTAACGATGCACCGTTTCGTGAAGCCAACAGCCTGTCTGCGGTGAACTCCATCAACTGGGCTCGCGTCATGGCTCAAACGGTGTATTACTTCACTGCACTTGAAGCACTTGGTCGCTCGGCATCATTCAGCGTGCCAACAGGCAACTTCGGCAATGTGCTTGCAGGTTGGATTGCTGAGCAGATGGGCGCAGACATTGAAAAACTCATTGTTGGTTCAAATAGCAATGACATTCTGACGCGGTTCTTCGAAACGCACAGCATGGACATGTTGCCCGTAGTTCCAACGCTCAGCCCAAGTATGGACATTCAGGTTTCGTCAAACTTTGAACGCTTGTTATTTGAAATGAATAATCGTGATGGTGGCGCAACAACAGAACAACTCAATCAATTTCGTCAAACAGGAAAACTG
>BJFW01000055.1 GCA_014190095.1 Actinomycetes bacterium
CCCCGCATGTGATGTCAACGATTGATTTTTCGACCTGTGCAATTAAGCCGGGCAAATCTGCAGGAGGGTAAAAGAGGTCGTTTTCTCCGGCTGGATTTGTTGAAACAGAATTGACTTGGCTTTCCTCGCTGGATGCTGAAATCGAGGCGATTGAAATAGCAAGCGCGATGATGGCGATGATCAAACTGAA
The DNA here is from genome assembly GCA_014190095.1 of Actinomycetes bacterium. Taxonomy (GTDB): domain Bacteria; phylum Actinomycetota; class Acidimicrobiia; order Acidimicrobiales; family Ilumatobacteraceae; genus UBA3006. The sequence continues at coordinate 191 of BJFW01000055.1, forward strand.
TGAAACTCGTGGTCTTTTAGGATTCGTTGGTTGTGCAGTTGGAGTCTCAAATACTTCTGGCAATGGTTGGTCGGTCATGGCGGGAGAAGGTAGCAGGCAGTTGTCGCATAGTTGGGATATTTTGAGCCCACGAACTGCTGTTGCCAAGTCATTTTGGCTCAAATTAGCCTCTTTACGAGCAAATCGCCGAGAAGGTTGTACCTGTTTTCTATAGTGACTCTCCCTGTCAGGGGCACAGTCACACACCCAGGTGGTCCGTGCGTTTCTCCACGTCAGGCATTTTGGGCGGATACAACACCGTCTATGTAGTTTGAGGTTCAGGGTTCGGGAGGAAAGGTTCAAGTGACACTACGGGTTCGATTTGTTTCCAGCATCAAAGATGTGGTTGAACCCGTCGTTCAATACCTCTCAGTCAATGATCCATCGATAGACCTTTTCGAACCGCAGTATCTCATCGTCCCAACTGCAGGTGTGAAGGCGTGGCTAGCCCCTCAAATCGCCTCGCGACTTGGTGCAACTGAAGGCATCAATGATGGCGTCCTCATGAATGTACGCATCGGTTATGCCGGCATGTTGAACAGCGTTCTGCGTGGCGGAATAACCGATGAGCACGACCCGTGGTCAATTGAAAACATGACGATGGCATTGCTTCACATCTTGACGAGCGATTCCTCTAACTATTCAAATCTTGCGGCAAAGCATGGTGGGAAGTTGCGGGCAGCTCGAGCGCTTGCCGACCGCTTTGATCGTTATGCAGCGCGACGTCCTTCGCTGATTCGCAAGTGGGAACGTGCACACAGCGCAAACGAATTGCTTGGTGCAGATAATGCACAAGTTGAATGGCAATACTTGCTGTGGCGACAACTCCGATCACAAATTGGGGTTCCTTCTTGGCCGGCGCGAACCGAGCAACTCTGCAAGCAATTGGCTAGCAATGAGAAACCAAGTCATCTCCCACGGAAGTTGATGATTGCTGGCGTGGGAACTTTGTCAGTTTCGGCCATTGAAATCATTTCAGCGCTGAGCAAAGTGATTGACGTTGAAGTCCTCTGTGTGAACCCTTCACCGTATTTGAGCAATGAATGGTCAAAACAGCCTTCTCCAATTCCAGTGACATTGGGTAACGCGCCGGCACGGAACGACGATCTCCACGTACTTTCTGAATCTGACGTGTTGGTGACCACGTGGTTGCGTGAGTCATATGAGTTGCAAATGCTGCTCGCGTCACAGGGTGTTCAGTACGAATCGTGTGTTGCAGAAGAGCCATCGACAGACTCCACGAAGTTGTTGCATCGGATGCATTTGGCCATTCAGTTCCCAAACAAATTGAAGAAGCAACCGATAGACGCGGGCGATATGTCGGTGCAAATTCATCGCGCGCACACGCTTGGTCGCCAGGCCGAAATTCTCCGCGATGCATTACTGCACTCATTTTCAACTATTCCTAATCTTCAGCCACATGAAGTCATTGTGTTGTGTGCAGATATTGAGGCTGCTGCGCCATTATTGAGGGCAACATTTGAAGAACCACTCACACTTGGAACCGGCGAACGTGTAAAGATTCCATTTGTTGTAGCCGATCGCACATTGCGTGAAACCAGCATTGGCGCTGAATTAGCCGCGGACATCTTGTCGCTCATTGGCTCGCGTTTCGACGTAGACAGCGTGGTCAATATTGCAACACATGAATTGGTCTTGAAGAACGCATATATGGGTTCTGGCGATGTCAATGCGTGGTTGCGTCATATACATAACACTCGCGTGCGCTGGGGGCTAGATGTTCAGCATCGCAAACTCAACGGTCTAGATGCTCCAGACATCACTGCTCATACGTGGAAGCAGCTTGTAGATCGCACGCTTCTTGGTGCGCTTCTTCCTGATGCTGAGGAAACCATGTTTGAAATGGGAGACATTGTTCCCGTACCACGCATTGACACCACAGAAATTGAAGCCCTTACCGGGTTTGCGGAAGTGTTGTCGGTTTTGGCATCACTTGAACATGATTCACAATCCGACATGTCAATTGATTTTTGGTGTGACCGTATTGAAGAGACACTTATTTCGTTGTGTGGTAGTTCATGCACAGATCTCGATGACGTACTAGCCGTGATCAACAAGTTCCGTGAAGCGTCGTTGCTTGCCAGTGCAGGTAATCAATCAGTGGCATTCAGTGAGTTTGCATTTCTTGTTACTTCTGAAATTTCAGCCCAATCAGGTCGTCAATCTCTCGTAACTGGAGCAGTGACGGCAACTTCGTTCATTCCATTGCGTGCCGTGCCATTTCGCGTTGTGTGTGTGGTTGGTTTGGACGACGGCACCATGTCGATTGGTGATTCGGAAGGTGACGACCTGATCGCGATGGATCAACTTATGGGCGATACCGATTTGCGCACGGCCAATAGGCGAGTTTTGCTCGATGCGGTGGTGGCAGCATCCGATCAGTTAATCATTACGTGTAACGGCAGCAGCGTAAAGAACAACACACGAGTTCCATTCATCACGCCTCTCGCAGAGCTTGTTGATTTTTGTGGTCGCCTAGGTGTCAATGTTCCGAATGAGTCTGAAAAGCCTTGCGAAATTGAGTACCTGCATTCTCGGCACTCAAGTGGGACTGCAAACTTTGTAACTACTGTCGGTCCCGTACCAGGGCAAATTTGGTCGCATGACGCATCAGCTTTGAATGCCGCGTTATCACGCAGCCAGGTAGTAGCACCACAAGTGAAAACGTATGTTGCATCTCCAAAGCCCGCAGAGATTGAAATAGGAATTCTTGAGCAACTCGTTATTGATCCGCTGAAGTATTACTTGCGTGAATCGTTGCAAATCTTCACTGAATACGAAGAGGACGATGCCAAAGCCGTTTTGCCCGTAGATGCGAACGAATTCGAGATCGCCAATTTGGTTGAGGCCCTAGTAGACGCTTCTCCTAGTGGAGACCTAGAAGCAGGAAGGGAAATATGGATGCCTTCCGCGGAGGCTAGTGACGCATTGCCGGTTGCTCCGTTTGCAGAGAGCCAAATTGATCTGGCGTTTGCCATTGCAAAAGCAGTTCGCGGTGCAGCAACACAGCGTGGCATTCCATTGTCAGATCCGGACCCAATCGAGTTTTTGCTACACCTTCCAGACGGATCAACAATTGTCTGCGACATCGCGAATGTGGTTGAAAGCGCAACAGGTGGTTTCGTGTACTCAATTAGTTATCACTCAAAGAACGATAAAGAAATTACACGCCAAGCATTGCGGTTGCTTGCATTATGCGCCGCTGGGAAATTGGTTCAAAAGGCCTATGTAATTCATATGGATGACAATAAGTCTCTCGTTTTAGTAAATGAGATTGAACTCAGTTCTGAGATATCAGCAGACGAAGCGTTGCGACGTTTATTCGAGCTATCAAAGGCTGCTCATATTGCCCGAGATATTCCGTGCGCCAAGTTTGATAAGACAGGACAGGCGATTGCTGAAGTTGGAACAATCAATGATGACTCGGTAATTGAAGCCTTCGAGAATTGTATTGAAGGGTTTTCCTATGAACGCTCAGCCGAATTCGTGGTCTACGGCGCAGATCCAGTATTCGAACATGTCTTTGCAGATAACTCAGACAAAAAGATTGAAGTACTGACTGCACTGGTTCAAGGGTGCAATCTTGAAAAAGATGGCAAAAAGAAAGATAGCTATCAGCATTGGGTGGTGAAGTGATGTCAGTTGTGTATGACGATTTCAATATTGTTGATCCAAAACTGGAAAACGGAACAGTTATTGAAGCCAGCGCCGGCACCGGAAAAACCTATTCCGTAGCTTCAATTGTCACGCGTGCAATTGCAATGAATGAAAACATTCGGATTGGCAATGTTCTGGTCACTACCTTCACCAGAAATGCCGCAGCCGAGCTCCGTGATCGTATTCGGCGTCGTATTGTTAGCACCGAAGCCCAACTGCGCGAAGGTGTTGCATTGCCGGGCGATCACTTGGCAGGCAGCCTGTTAGGCCCAGATCAACTTGAGCGCGCTGCGCGTCTTGCGCGAGCACTACGTGAGTTCGACACGGCGACTATTGCAACTATCCATGCTGTGTGTGCCCGAATCCTGACAACTGCCGGACTGCCATCAGCAGGTGGCACGGGTGATGTTGATGTCAGAGACGTCATAGAAGAAGTGGTAAATGATGCAGTTATTTGGGAAGCAAATCTCAATAATGTTTATGATCCATCACGCCTTGCAGCCGTTGTTGAAGCGCGACTTGCCGCGCCGCTATCTGTTTTGGGATATGAAACTGCTGCAGTGAAAAGGAATGAAATTGTCCCGATAACTGCGGAAGTTAAAGCCGAACGCGATCATGTGGTCGAAGTCATTGAATCCTGTGTAAGCCGAGTTCGTGAACGCATGGTGAACCAACCAACTTTTGACGACATGCTTCGACGGGCTGCCGAAGTGCTTGCCGATAAAAGTCAGGTCGCTCTTGTCGCCGCATTGAGGCAGAAGTATCTGCTCGCGGTAATTGACGAGGCGCAAGACACCGACAAGTTGCAGTGGAGCATTTTTCAGAGCATTTTCCCCGATAGTTCGAAGAATATGTTGCTTGCAGTAGGCGACCCCAAGCAGGCAATTTATCGATTCCGTGGCGCCGATATAGATGCGTATCTGTCGGTACGCGAAGACGAAAAGCTCCTTACGCTTCGCGAGAATTGGCGTAGCGATGACGATCTCATCGCCGCTCTGAATCATCTTTTTGATGGTTGGGAATTCGGAACTGGCATCAATTACATCCCCGTTAAAGCTCGTACTGGAGCTCCGAAGTCATCAATTGTTGGAGTTAAACCTCTCTCAATAATCAGCCTTGGTGCGGTCACCAACAAGACCCGCATTGTTCGTCCGACAGCACTTCGTGTTAGAGAAATTCTTGAAAATGTTCAGATTGCAACCAGTGGAAAAACGAGGGCTGTAAAGCCAGGCGATATCTGTGTTCTCGTAACCTCACGAAATACTGGAGCATCTGTTGAGAGCGCACTGCGCGAAATGGGCGTAAGTGCAGTCAGCTCCGGAACCGAGAACGTGATGCAAGGTGAAATGGCTACTGCGATTTACAACTTGCTCCGCGCAATGGACGAGCCATATGAAACATCACGTATTCGACTTGCTGCCGCAAGTCCGTTCTTTGGTGCAAGTTTGGCTACTGCGGGTGCACTGGACGATGAAACCGTTGAGCAAATTCGCCGAACAATTTCATTGTGGGGATCAACACTTCGACGACGAGGTGTTGCTGCTCTTGCTGCCTCGCTACGCGCCGATCTAGAAATTGCAGCACGCATCGTCCAGGGCAGTGGTGGGGAACGCCGTGAAACAGACTTTGCTCACGTCATCGAGCTGTTACACAGCGCAACACTCGGAGTTGGTTGCACACCCGCAGAAGTGCTCAACTCCTTCAAAGACTTCAGCCAACTAGAACCGCAGTCTGAAATCATCAGCCGCCGTGTTGAGAGCGACAAAGACGCAGTACAGATTATGACCGTACATGCGGCTAAAGGATTGGAATTTCCAATTGTTGTAGTAGCTGATTTGTGGAAGACGGTCAGGGCTAAGAATCCAAAGAAACCTAGCCCGGACGCTTTTTATCGTGATTCGCCAACTAATCCTGGAGAGCGTGAACACGTTATTGACGCTACGTATGTTCTGGGTAGCGATTTATTCTCCGAAGCTAAAGAAGGCAGAAAACAAGAAGAATCCGACGAAGTGAAGCGACTGTTCTATGTTGCTCTGACGCGCGCTCGTCACCATGTTTCCTTGATTGTTGCCGACGACGATCCGGCGAAGAAAACCAAGACACCACGAATTGTGGAAGGTCTCGCAGAGCCAGCACGTTTTCAGGAAGTTAGCGATGTTGCTGAAGTTGTGAAAAAAGAGAACATTCAGACGTATCCGAAATACGTGTCAGTTCAAGAAAGTAAGGAAGATTTTTCGACTGCACCATTTGCTGGGTCTGTCCAACAGACGTACAGCCGTCTGTCATTCAGTGGAATTACGAAGAACCGCAAATACAAGCAGGTAGAAAACTTGAACTTAGAGGGTGAAGCACGTGGCGGCTACGGAGACGACGCAGAGTCAGAGATCATCTCAATGCGCTCAGGCTATTCAGATAAAGATGTTGCGTTGTTGGCAACTCCTGATCCGATGCCACTTGCTCACATTTCCGGCGGTACGTACTTCGGCAAAGTGATGCACACTGTTTACGAGCACATTGATTTCACTGTTGCAGATTTACCGTCAGAGGTTGCACGAGTCGTCGATGCATATGTAACTGGCTCGTTGCTGCGTGAACATCGCCAAGAGATTATTGATGGAGTAGTGCTCTCTCTGCGCACGCCTTTGGGCGGGTTGATTGGTCCAACGACGCTTTCAGAGGTTTCATCGGTTGATCGTCTTAATGAACTCAATTTTGAAATGGGGTTGGCTGCTCTCTCTCACGGAGTCATGGTGAACAACATTGGCAAAGTGTTGGTTCATTGTCTTGAGCGTGACGATCGTTTCAATGACGTGCTCATGCCATATGCACGAGTATTGGCCTCCGACGCGTTTGCGGTGCCTCTGTATGGACTAATGAATGGCTCAATCGACACCTTGATCCGTTTCAGTCAAGATGCTCAAGAGCGACTGTTCATTACAGACTGGAAGAGCAACAGGCTTGACGAAGACGGAATGGCCTACATCATTGATGGATACTCACGCGAATCCATGGTGAACGCAATGGAGCACCACCACTATCCGCTCCAGGCACTCATCTATGGCACAGCAGTGCATCGTTACCTCAGGTCGCGTGCCGGAAGTAGTAAGTCACTTCCAGTCATTGCGGGTATGGCGTATTTCTTCATCAGAGGAATGGTGGGCGAACCAACGCCAATGGAAAATGAGCACCGCCATGGCGTATTCACATGGGAGGCACCACAAGGCCTGTGGCAGGAGCTTTCCGACGAGATTTCAGGAGCAGGTAAATGAGCACTTTGTTTTCTTCTACTCAATACCCAGCAGAACTTGAGCAATACGTGTCAACTGGCGCTGTTCAGTCACGTGATTTACGCGGAGTGTCCATTTTGGTGCATGCTGCCGCCGATTCAAAAGAGCCAGATCCGTTGGCGTGGTTGGCATTTGCCCTCGTGCTCGGCTTGCCAGCATCAGGTCATACATGTGTAGACCTCGAAAACATCTCGCAATGGGCACCAGAAGAGTTGAAGAGCAGTGCAGAGATCTGGCCTATTGATGGCAAACGTTGGAAAGCGGCAGTGCTTGCATGCCCAGAACTTGTATGCACGCCTAAAACGCTGAACGTACAGCCACGAAAACCATTTGTTGTCTCAGGTAACAAGTTGTACTCAGCGCGGTCATTTCATGAAGAGCAGTTGGTGGCTGGTTACATCAAGAAAGCAGTTGCTGACAAGCGGGTCGAAATCATTACAGGTGGTCCAGGCTCGGGAAAGACCACGTACATTGCGAATCAGATTGTTGAGCAGATTGCAAAAAATGTGAATACCGAGAACATTGCCCTTGCTGCGCCAACTGGCCTTGCTGCAAAGCGAATGGATCGTGCTCTTCGATCCGCAGTTCGCTACGGAATCAGCAAAAAAACTATCTCACCTGAAATGGAAACGCATGTAAATGGTCTCAAGAAGTTAACCATTCACAAATTGTTGAAGTTCAATCCATCCTCACGCATTCAATGGCGTTATAACAAAGCCAATCGCATGCCTTACGACTACGTCATCGTGGACGAAGTTTCCATGATGCCGCTCTCCATGATGGCCCGTCTGATTGAGGCTTTGAAAGACGATGCGCGACTCATGCTTGTTGGCGATCCATTCCAGCTTGTCAGCGTTGACGCTGGAACAGTTCTTGCCGACATTGTCGAAGCCTCAAATAAGGGCAAAGCTTTTGTGAACACAAAAACTGAAAGCCATCGATTCCCGATTGGTTCGCCTGTTTCAGATATCGCTATTGAAACCAAAGCTGGAAATGTTGAAGGTGCGCTTGAAAAGATACGGCTTCATCACGACACCTCGGCTGAGAGCAAGTTTGTATGGGTCGATCCAGTCGCTGATGAGGCTCGTTTGCAAAAGATTGCTCGTGAAGTAGTGAACCATGCACGAATGCTGTGTGAACTTGCTGCAAGCGCAAGCACGGACGAGCAGTATCGAGAGATCATTAGGGTTCGTGATGAACTTCAGGTCATTTGTGCTCACCGCAAGGGCAATCTGGGCGTTTCCGGGTGGAATAGGGCAGTAGAACGCGAACTTGGTGTGTTGGCTCAGGAGCAGTGGTACCTAGGCCGCCCGGTGATGGTGAGCAAGAACGATGCAAACACAGGCTTAGCCAATGGCGACATTGGCGTTGTATGTAAAGACGCCAAGGGTGCTCGAATCGTGGTGTTTGGCGACGCCGAAGAAGTGAAGACCTTCTCAACCACAAGCCTCCCGCAAGTAGACACGGTTCATGCCCTCACGATTCACAAGAGTCAGGGAAGCGAGTTTGCGCACACCATCGTGGTGCTGCCAAAGGGCAAGTCAAAAATTCTTACACGCGAGCTGCTGTACACCGGAATCACTCGTTCAAAGCCGAATCTCACACTCATAGCAACCCAAGAGGCATTAGAGATTGCCATTGGCAACAAAGTTCAGCGTGCAACAGGCCTCACCGATTTACTGTAAAAAAATCAAAACAAAAAGGATATAAACATGAATGAAATCATTTGCCCCCATTGCGAAAAGGCTTTCAAAGTAGATGAGGCTGGTTACGCCGACATTCTGAAGCAAATTCGTAATA
>BJFW01000056.1 GCA_014190095.1 Actinomycetes bacterium
TCATCGTCTGAATCTGCAGATTTCAACGACGCCGATGTGATGTTTGCGCAAATGATGATTCCCCACCACGAGCAAGCCATTGAAATGTCCGAGATTGCCCTTGATCCAGCCTCAGGTGCAAGTGCTGCAATCCAAGATCTTGCAATCAGGATCAGAGACGCTCAAGATCCTGAGATTGAGTTAATGAAGGGTTTCCTTGCTACCTGGGGTGCGCCTCTTAATCCAGAAGATGGGATGGATCACAGTTCCATGATGGAAGGCATGTTGACGGTTGAAGAACTTGATGAACTTGCTGGTCTTCAAGGCTCCGAATTCGATGTGCGTTGGGCGCAAGCAATGATTGCTCACCACAAGGGTGCGGTGGCTATGGCAGAAGACGTACTCTCCGATGGCAAAAATGCCGAGACACGAAAACTGGCTGAGGAAATCATCGCCAACCAGCAAGCCGAAATCGACGAACTAACTCCTCTCTCAATCCCTTGACGAGCACTCCTGCACACATAGTTGCGTATTAACAATCTGCGCAATGTGTATAGGAGGTGTATGGTATGTCCATGGCAAGAACAAATATTGACATTGATGAGGTTGCGTGCCGCAAAGTAATGAAGCGGTATCAGCTAGCCACAATGAAAGATGCGGTCAACTTCGCACTCAATCAATTGGTCAATGAGCCAATGACCCTTGAGGAAGCTCTGGCCATGGAAGGAACTGGATGGGATGGCGACCTAGCCGAGATGCGCACGGTCCGCTTCCCGTGCCTTTAATCGATACTTCAGCCTGGATTGAATACCTACGCAAAACTGGTTCTGATACGAATACAGAAATGCGAAATGTGCTCGCAAAACGACACCATATTTGCGATGCAGTCACCATGGAAATACTTTCCGGTGCACGCGATGAAGCCCATGCCAAAAATCTGAAGCGACTGTTATCCCGAGCAATCGTTATCGAGACCAAGCCAATTGACTACCACAATGCCGCGACAATTTATCGTGCTTGTAGGCAAGTAGGTGTCACGGTGCGAACCCAAATCGATTGCCTCATTGCTGCAATCGCAATTCGCACAAACACCCCGCTATTACATCAAGACGCTGACTTCACTGCAATTTCACAAATCACCAAATTAAAGATGCACACCGCAAGCAAATAGCTATTTCAGGTTCAACCACTCTTCTTCGCCGCGACCAAGTTCTGTTAGGCGTTTCTTCACTGACAGCGGAACCTCAACAAAGTTTCCTTCTTTTACCTTTGCAGCCAACTCGCCGTTCTCATCCCACATGTGGCAAGTGTTGATTGTGCCTGCGAACTGTCTGCGACGCTGCTCTTCAAAGTTGCCTTCCTCAACAGCGTTTGGCTCACCAGACGATGAAGCAGCAACACGCATCGACCAGCCAGCCTGAATAGCAACCGGCGCCATTGCCGACAACAACGCAGTGATGTGTGTGCAACCGCGCGCTCCCGCAAACAACTCCTTCACCTTTGCATTAAACCCGCGCGCAATCGACATACTCTCGAGTTTTTTGTAGTGATCGGTGATATGCGTGCATTCAAGATGCGGATGTTCGTGAAAAGTTGCCGAAGCCTTTTCAATCAAGAATGTTGGATACACAATTTCAAGATCGACAATCATGTGGTGCAGCCACAGAGGTTGCTCGTCGCCCTTCAAATACAGGCCAGCCGGTTTTTCATCTACCACTACCCCGCGAAGCATGAGTCGGTCGGCGGCCATTCGGAATGCGCGAACCTCGTACCGACGAGTATGGATGAGCGGAAATTCTGGGTTTTCAGGGAACATCATCTGCGCTGGCATGTGCGCAACGCTAACCAACTAACCTGCGCATATGACTAACGAAGAGCTTGTAAACACCGTTTGCCCGATTCTCAATGACAATGGCTGGAAGTATTACTTCACTCCTAACGCCATCGAAGTTGGCAAGTCAATGGGGCTGAAGGGCATGGAGTTCTATGTCGCAGGACGAGGTGGTTCACTTGGCGACTGTGAGGGCAGCGTTGTTGCAGCAGCATTCGGCTACTTCAACCCGGTCATCATTAGTGCAGCATGGAGCCTTGCCACCGCAAAGCAACCTGCACGAGTAATTGGCGATGCGCATTACGAGGTGGCAGCACAGTTGGGCCGAGAGAAACTCACCGACATGCCAGGACTCAACGAATTCACCGCTGCGATGGAAAAGGTATTCAACGCCGCTGACCCTGATGGTCTTGCATTGTTTGCAGCATTTAAGTCAATGCCACTTGCGCAAGACACTCCCGCACGCGCAATGCAACTTGCCGCATCTCTTCGAGAGTTCCGTGGCTCAGCGCACCTCATTGCCATTCGTGCAGTAGGCCTTACTTCGAAACAGGCTCACTACGTGAAACGACCAAATGATGTGAAAGGTTTCGGCTGGGGCGAAGACGATGCACCCGTTGTGGACGATCAAGTTCGCGCACTGATGGTTGAAGCTGAAAAGCTCACCGATGCATTGTGCATTCCTGCCTATTCAGTTTTGAATGAAGCAGAGCGCAAAGCTTTGGTTGACGGCGCAAAAGCATTCGAAGCAGCCCTCAAGTAGCGCATGCCGAATCCGCTTACGCAAGTAACGCTTCGCGGAAACAGAGTACGTCTCGAACCGCTTTCTCTCGATCATGTTGATGGTTTGCGGTTAGCCGCTGCAGACTCGCGCGAAACCTTTCGCTACACATGGGTACCTGAGCCAAACGAAGCAGATGTTGTGCGCTACATCGAAAGCGCGTTGAGTGCACACGCAGCGGGAACAGCACTGCCGTTTGCCACCATTCGAACCGACACGGAAACTGTTGTTGGTACAACACGATTCATGTCTGCTGAATACTGGATGTCACCAGATGGCAAACCATCCGACTCAATGCGACCAAATGCAATTGAAATTGGCTCAACGTGGTTAGCGGCATCTGCACAGCGAACGTTTGTGAACACTGAAGCAAAGTTGCTCATGATGTCGTACGCATTTGAGCAACTTGATGTAGACAGACTGTTCTTTAAAACCGATGCGCGAAATGTTGCTTCACGAGCAAACATTGAACGAGTTGGTGCGAAGTTTGAAGGAATTCTGCGCCACAACATGTATTCATCTGATGGAGCAAATGATGGTTATAGAGATTCGGCTTATTATTCGTTACTCCACGACGAGTGGCCTGCAGCGAAAGTGTCATTGCTAGCTCGACTTCGCGATTGAGGCTCTGGGCTAGATTTGCCCTGTGGCTTCGACTAGGAAATTGCGTGTTGGCGAGGCAATCATTGATCTTCTCGCTCGCGAGTATGAACTAGGCACCGTTTTCGGTATTCCAGGCGTTCACAACATCGAGCTCTTTCGTGGCCTGCATCTATCTGGCATTCGGGTTGTTGCACCTCGGCATGAACAAGGTGCCGGTTTCATGGCCGATGGCTGGTCAATCGCTACCGGCAAGCCGGGCGTATGCGCGCTCATCTCTGGGCCTGGACTCACCAATGCAATCACACCAATTGCGCAGGCGTATCACGACTCTCGACCAATGCTTGTACTTGCAAGCACCACGCCTACCAATGCGCTCGGCAAAAAGTTTGGTCCGTTGCACGATCTTGATGATCAATCGGCAATAGTTCGCACCGTAACCGCATTTAGCGAAACCGTTATTGATCCAGAACAGTTACCACACCTCATTGAGCGGGCATGGAATGTGTTCACTTCAAGCCGTCCACGGCCAGTGCACATTGCTATTCCAACTGATGTGCTGGAACAGTTCGTCGAACCGTTTACTCGCGTGACCATTGCGCCAACGCAGACACAGCCAAGTGAGTCGGAAATTGGGCGGGCTGCACAACTGCTTGCAGGTGCACGACGCCCCATGATCATTGCTGGTGGTGGTGCAATTAAGGCAGGCGAAGCACTCGCACGAATTGCAACCGCAGTCGACTCCCCCATCGTGCTTACGGGAAATGCAAAGGGCGTAGTTCCTTCAAGTCACCCTCTATGTGCAGGTTCTTCACTCGTTATCCCTCGTGTTCAAGACGAGATCGAACAGTCAGATGTGGTCGTGGTGGTGGGTTCGGAACTTTCTGATGCCGACCTATACAACGGTGGACGTGCACTCAACTTTTCAGGAAAAGTAATTCGCATCGACATAGACGCAGAGCAAATACAGCGTCGGACATCGCCCGACATTTCTTTGCACGGTGACTCACTCGTCACGCTTAATGCTCTCGAGCAAGAGCTGAACAGGCTTGGTGTTTCATCAGCCAACAGCGGTAGCGCTCGTGCAACAAACCTCCGCATGTCGGCACGTGCGGGAGTACGCCAAGACCTTCTGCCCTGGCTTGACGCAATAGAGCAAGTCATTCCAGAAGGAACAACGGTTGCATTGGACTCCACGCAACTTGCCTACGCCGCACATACCGTCATGTCTTGCAATACGCCGCGCTCGTGGCTTGCACCGTTTGGTTTTGGAACTCTTGGTTGCGCACTGCCAATGGCAATTGGCGCAGCAATTGCAGATTCAACGAAACCTGTGCTCGCAATTGCTGGCGATGGTGGCTGGCTTTTCACAGTTGCCGAAATGGCCGCAGCAATTGACGAAGGCGTCGACATCGTGGTCGTGTTGTGGGATAACCGCGGATACGCACAAATTCGTGAATCGTTTGATGAGGTTCATGCGCCACGAATGGGTGTTGACGTTTCATCACATGATCCAACCGCAATTGCCCGTGGGTTCGGGTGGAATGCTGTAGATGTCACCACTGTCGAGGCGTTTTCGGTGGTTCTAGCTGAAGCATTCAAACATCGCGGCGCGCACTTCATTCGAATCAGCGTTTCGTAGCAATGGCGTCAAAGAGGTCGATCGGAAAAAACTTTCGTTCGGTGTGGCTCTCGGTCATGGTGTCGAGTGCCGGTGATGGAATGTTCCTCACTGCGTTTCCTCTGCTTGCAGCAATCCTCACGCGCGATCCAGTACTTATCGCCGGTGTGACGATTGCATCACGTTTGCCGTGGTTGATGTTCTCGCTGTTTACCGGTGCACTTGCCGACCGAATGGACCGAAGAAAACTCATGATTGGCGCAGACCTTATTCGGCTTGTCATTGTTGGTTTACTCGGTGTTGCGATTCTCACCGACGTGGTCAATATTTGGATGCTGTATCTCAGCGCGTTCCTCCTTGGAACCTGCGAAACACTTCACGTCAATGCCGCACAAGGCCTCATTCCCGCAATTGTTAAACCAGAAGATCTACTTGAAGCAAACGCCCGCTTCGCCAGTGGACAAATCGTTGCTGCACAGTTCATTGGCCCACCACTTGGTGTAGCCATGTTCAACGCGTCAATGTCACTGCCGTTTCTTGCCGATGCCGCAACGTTTGCTGGATCGGCTGCACTCGTTGCTCGCGTGCCTGACGAACATGCAGTTGAGCCACCTACAACCAAAATTCTTCAAGACATCAAGGAAGGTATTCGCTACACCATAGAAACGGTGTCGCTGCGCAGGCTCACTGAAATTCTCATGGTGGTGAACTTTTTCTACTTCGCCGCCAACTCACTGTTGGTGTTGTACAACGAAGACTTACTTGGGGGAAACAAAATCACCTTCACTGCGTTATCGGTGGGTGCTGCTTCGGGAACAGTCATTAGTCGTTTCTTCTTAGACAAAATCACCACAAAGCTAGGAAAAACACGAACACTCCAGGTTTCGCTGTGGGCATGGGCTATTGCCACCATTGGGTTAGCAGTTGCATGGGAACCAATCTTGGCAATCGTGATGCACCTCGTTTTAGGTCTTGGTTCGGGCTGGTGGATTGCACTGAACACCACGCTTCGACAACAAATCACTCCTACTCGCATGCTCGGACGCATGAATGCCGTGTCTCGCACTGTCACATGGGGAATTGTTCCATTTGGCGCACTCTTTGGAGGAATTGCGGCACGTATATTTGGACTCCGCGGTCCATTCATCATTTCGGCAGTTGTGATGACCGGATACGCACTCTTTGCCAAACGTTTGCTCAAACCTGTTGAACATGCCATCAACCAGCAAGATATTCGTGCTTGACTGAGCTGATGCGCTTTCTCCCTTCACTAAACCCAACGCGCAAACGAATCCTTCTCTCCACTTGGGGACTATTCGCAGGACTCTCGCTATTGCTGGTGACAGCCGGTCTGTTCAGCACCATGGTCGGTATTCGCGCCGAGTTAAAACAACTTCCAACCATTGTCAGCGGCGGAATTACCACCGCGTATTACGCGGGCTTCCTCCTTGGTTCGTGGTACACATTGCGCGCGCTTGCACAGGTTGGTCACATTCGTGTGTATGCAGCACTTGCATCACTGCTCAGTGCTTCGGTACTTGTGAGCGGTGTATTTGATTCGCCCATTGTGTGGATCATTATGCGAGTGAGCACTGGCTTTTGTTATGCCGGACTGTATGTAGTTGCTGAGTCTTGGCTGAATGGCCTTGCAACCAACACATTCCGCGGCCGACTACTTGCGGTGTACAACGTGGTGACAGTAGGCGCTTACGGTGCTGGACAATTGCTGGTGTTCAACTTTGATGCACGAAACCTCACAGGTTTTGCATTTGCCGCCATGATTGCCTCACTTGCCGTCATCCCCGTTTCCATGTCGGAACAAGCGGCCACTCCAAGTATTGAAAATCATGAACATATAACGTTGCGCGAATTAGCACGAATTGTTCCCACCGGGTTTGGAGCAATCTTGCTTGTTGGCCTTGCACACGGTGGCATGCTCGGCATGGCCGTCATTTACGCCACGCGAGAAGGTCTAAGTATTGGTCGCACCGGAATACTTGTGGCGGTCATTCAATTAGGTGGAATGGCGCTGACATGGCCAATTTCTTCTGCATCAGACGACATTGATCGACGCATCATCGGATTACTCATCACGCTTGGCGCGATTGTGATGAGCGTTGCCATGCTGTATCAGCCTGCAGAAAGTATTTGGACCATTGTGTTGCTATTTGTTATCGGTGGTCTCAGCTTCCCGCTGTATGCAATCGCTAGTGCGTACACGAACGACTGGGTTTCCCCCGAACAGATGGGTGCTGCCGCATCGCAACTTGTGACCCTCTACGGATTCGGCGCAATGATTGGGCCACTACTTGCTGCACCATTTCTTGACATTCTTGGCACCGATGGATTTGCGTGGTCAATCATCGCATTCCATTCCGCAGTAGCAGTTTTCCTTGTTTACCGAATCCGTGCATGGCATGCGCCGGTTACCACCAAGAAATGGGACGACGTTTCGTTCCACGGTCGTGCATTCTTTGTTCCTGCAACCATTGCATCACTCGGCGTTACAACAAAGGCAAAGCCGAAAAACATTCAGCTATAACTACGCCTTACGAGGTTTGCCAATCCTCACGGACACGCCAGGCGAAAACATCACATGTGCTTCACCGGTTGGTGCAGGCAAACCTGCAGCCGTTACCAAATGATCATTCAGGTGGACAATGTTGGCTTCATACAACTGCCATTGCTCATGATCGACAGGTGCATACCGAAGCCTTCCACCAAACCCTTTTGAGTACAGCCCCCATCGCGCAGATAGAAAATGCGCAAGGTCACTTGGCTCTTTGATTTCTTCACCAAGAGTCAACTCAATCTGTGTGGACGATCTCGATGGCCATCGCCGTTTCACAGCGGTGCGTAAACGCTCACCTACCTTTTCATGCGAAGCACTGCCCCAACAATACGGAATGAAATATGTTGCGCGGGCAAAAAAAGCTGGAATCAGTCTGTTGACATCGAGCGAAAAGAACCACACACCGGGCACGCCGTTTTGCTTCACATACGTGCGCACGTTTACTTCGGGAAACGATCCGAAGTATGGAACTGGAGGAATAAATGGAAATGAAATGTTGCGCATGGAAAACGGGATTAAGCCAACCCAGGCGCTGCCATCAAACGTGTCCACTTCAATCCCCTCGGGAAGAAGTGCCTGCACCACGGCCGGGTCGTATCGCCAATGGACATAGGCAAGGTCTCGCCATTGCTGCTTCATGACCGGATGCTTAACTGGCGCAGGGCAAACCACATGTGACACAAGGTGAACCTTAGGCACACCAATAGCCACGCGCACTGCTGTACGGTGAACTCATGGCCAGATACGTCACAACAATCAACAGTTCAAAATCTCCCGAGGAAGCATTTGCCTACATGGCAGATCTACGAAATTTCACCGAGTGGGACAAGGGCGTGATCAAGGTTGAGCAAGTCAATGGCTCGGGCGCAGGATTAGGCACCATTTTTGATGTAACTGTGAAGGGTTTCGGTAGTTCAACTTCAACCCTGCGCTACACCACCACCGAGTATGACGCCCCACGAAATGTGCTGGTCAAAGGCGTAAACACGCTGTTCACTTCCGTTGACCGCGTGACCATCACTCCGACTGCCACTGGCTGCGATGTCATTTACGACGCAACGCTCACGGCAAACTGGATCATTGCACCAATGAACTTGTTGTTAGGAAAAGTCTTCAACAAAATTGGCGATACCGCTACACGCGGTTTGCGCAAGGTGCTCGCCTAACTACGGGCAGCCAAGCCCATTTAAGTTCGCGCACTCTCTACATAACCAAGCGATTCCGTCTGCCGTCTTCCACTCTGTTGCGAATGGCGAACCACATGAAAAGCAATTTTGCTTGGCGTGGTCGTCTGCTGCGTTATTTGTCATACCCAAAATCTCTCTTAGTCCAAATATTCGGCAGAATCTTTACGTGTGAGCAACACAGCCGATGGATTTGTCGCACGACGTGTTCGAATACCAAAACGCTGCGC
>BJFW01000057.1 GCA_014190095.1 Actinomycetes bacterium
CGACGTTGAAGATTGCATAACGCGAATTGCACAAAAAGCACGCGCGGTTGGTATTCACCTCATTGTTGCAACGCAGCGACCAAGCGTCAACGTCATCACCGGCGTAATTAAGGCCAACATTCCTGCACGCATGGCGTTCGCGGTGTCCAGCCTTACCGACAGCCGCGTCATTCTCGATCAGCCAGGTGCCGAAAAACTAATTGGTAAAGGCGACATGTTGCTGTTACCTGGAAACACCTCCGTTGCCCAACGTGTGCAGTCGGCATGGGTGGACGAGAGCGAAGTGCGCAAGGTGGTGGCCCATTGGCGTAGGCAGGCACCTGAGGTGGTGTACGTGTCGGGTGTCGATGGCGAAGGCGCAGGCGGCAATGCGAGCGACAGTCTTTTTGGTGGAACCACAGGGGATGCCGATGACGACGAATTGTTGCGTCAAGCCATGGACTTGGTGGTGCGCAGCGCCCAGGGATCAACATCAATGTTGCAGCGCAAGCTGAAAATCGGTTTTGCTCGTGCGGGGCGCATTATGGACTTGCTCGAATCTCGAGGAGTCGTAGGCCCAAGCGAAGGTTCACGTCCTCGCGAAGTGCTGATGACCGTTGAAGAACTTGAACAACTGCAGATGGGTAGTTAGCACCGTAAATTTGCCATTCAAAAAAGGCGTATTGTTTGCCCATGGCTGAATTTACTGAAGTTGCATCTGGTCTCCGTTTTCCTGAAGGTCCAATTGCGATGCCTGATGGCAGCGTGATTCTTGTTGAAATGTTTGGCAAACAAATCACACGAGTGAAGCCAGACGGCACGAAAGAAAAGATTGCAGACATTTCTGGTGGACCTAACGGAATTGCATTCGGACCAGATTGCGGTTTGTACATTTGTAACAACGGTGGCTCATTCGGTGAAGTGGAGTTTCTTGGACTCACGTTTCCGGGACCAATGGTTGAAGCCGACTACATCGGCGGACGCATTCAGCGATATGACATGGAAACTGGCGAACTAAAAGTTCTGTACACCGAATGCAATGGCAACAAGTTGCGCGGGCCAAACGACATTGTGTTTGATGCACATGGTGGCATGTGGTTTACCGATCACGGAATTCGTCACGGTCGACACGCCGACTTGAGCGGTATCTATTACGCAAAAACTGACGGCTCCATGATTAAAGAGGTGGTGTTTCCAACAGACTCACCAAACGGCATTGGTCTTTCACCAGATGGAAATACGTTGTATTGGGCTGAAACGCACACGGGTCGTGTGTTTCATTTGGCAATTACTGCGCCGGGCGAGACAGCGCCTTTCAGCCCGATTGATCCGTCTTTGTGCTTGTGCGGACTTCCAGGAGTGCAATTGTTTGACTCACTCGCTGTCGATGGCGATGGCAACGTGTGTGTTGCAACACTCGGTTTACAAACAGCGGGAATCACCGTCATTTCACCTCAGGGCGAAGTGCTTGAGCAAATTCTCACAGGCGATCCATTGACCACGAATATTTGTTTTGGCGGCCCAGATTTCAAGACCGCGTACATCACGTTGTCGGGAACAGGTCGTTTGGTATCAATGCCATGGCCGTACAAGGGGTTGAAACTCAACTTCTAAACAGTGCCGACAGGTAGGCTGTTTCATTGTGCAGCAACGTTTTTACATCGAGACGTTGGGCTGCCCAAAGAATGATGTCGACTCCGACAAAATCATGGGCACTCTGCTGGCCGATGGCTTGGTAGCAACCGATGACCCATCACTTGCCGACGTAGTAGTGGTGAACACGTGTGCGTTTATTGAAGATGCGCGCAAGGAAAGCATTGACACGGTGCTTGCACTTGAGTCGCAGCGCAAAGATGGCGCACGCATAGTGGTGACCGGTTGCATGGCCGAGCGCTACGGACAAGAACTCGCAGATGCTTTGCCAGAAGTTGACCAAGTTGCTGGCTTTGGGGTTCCGGTGCAGTTCGGCAAGAAGCCAATAGCGGTGTCGAGTGCGCCAATTCCATCGTTTGATTTGTTGAACTTGCCGCGACCAAAGTCGGCTGCGCCATGGGCGTATGTGAAAATTGCCGAAGGATGCGACCGCAACTGTGGGTTCTGTGCAATTCCTTCATTCCGCGGGCCACAGCGCAGTCGTGACATTGACCAGATCTTGCGCGAAGTAGACGAACTTGAAGTGCAAGAGATTGTGCTGATTGCCCAAGACCTCGCCAGTTACGGCAAAGATCGACCAAGCGAACTTGGTGCCGGGTCGATTGTTCCGTTGGTGCAGGCCGTGGCCAAGCGAGTAGCGCGCACGCGGTTGCTGTATCTATACCCAAGCGATCTCACCGACGAACTGATTCAGGCAATGTTGGAGACCAACGTTCCATATTTTGATCTCTCGCTGCAACATGTAAGCAAGCCCCACTTGCGCCGCATGCGTCGATGGGGCGACGGCGAGCGCTTCTTGAAGCGCATTGAAGACATTCGTGCACTCAGCCCGCACGCTGCATTCCGCAGCAACTTTATTGTTGGCTACCCGGGAGAGACCGAAGAAGACCATGACCAGCTGTTGCAGTTCGTTGAAGAAGCCCAGTTGGACTGGTGCGGATTCTTTACGTTTAGCCCTGAAGAGGGAACTCACGCCATGACTCAGCCACATCATGTTGATCAGTCGCTGATGAATGATCGCATTGCCGAACTGCGTGAAATGCAGGACAGCATTACGGCTTCACGTCGTGACGACCTGATTGGTGAGACCGTGAACGTATTGGTCGACGAACGGGGTATTGGTCGCACGCACCGCGAAGCACCATCCATTGACGGCGTGGTGCACATTAGCGACGACCTTGAAGTAGGCAAGTTTTACGATGTGATCATTGCCGATGCGATGGGTCCAGATTTGCTCGCGGCCGGTGCAAATACTGATGCATTTGATGGAGAAGAATAGAAACTATGGCTACTGACCCAAACGCAATTCGTACGTGGGCAAACGCCATTACCGTCAGCAGGCTGTTGGTGTCGCCACTGATGTTTGCCATCATCCCTGACGACAACGTGGGTTCATGGGCGGCAACGGGATTGTGGTTTGTGCTGTGCTTAAGCGATTTGATAGACGGAAACCTGGCTCGCAGGCAAGGTGTTACTCGCAGCGGTGCATTCCTCGACCCGCTTGCCGACAAAGTGTGTGTGCTTGGTGCGATGTTCGTGCTGGTTGATCGCGGAATGTTCAGCGTGTGGTTGGTCGGCATTATTGCCACCCGTGAAATCGCCATCAGTCTGTATCGAGTATTCGCTGGTGCAAAAGGTGTCAGCGTTCCTGCAAGTAAAGCAGCGAAATTCAAAACCTTTGCCCAGCAAGTGGCAGTTGGGTTTGCGGTGTTGCCGTGGAGTGCCGCTGACTACAGCTACTTAGCAAAAGGTTCACTCGTTATTGCCACAGCGCTCACGCTGTACAGCGGTTTGCAATACGCGGCTGTTGCTTTTAAAGCTCGTAAGAAGGCTTAAGCAATGCGTTGCGATGTAGTTGCGATTGGCACCGAGCTCTTGCTTGGCCAAATTGTCGACACCAACTCATCCTGGCTGGGTGAGCAGTTGTCGGCAGCTGGAATTGATTCGTGTCTGCAAGTTAAGGTTGGCGACAACTTGGGCCGCATGGTGAAGGCCATTCGCTCAACTCTTGACGATGCTGACGCGGTAATCATCTGTGGCGGCCTTGGGCCAACGCACGACGACATTACGCGCGAAGCCATTGCCGAAATCATGGGTGTTGAACTGGAATTCAATGACGAAGTTGGCATGGTCATTTCCGAAATGTTTGCCTCGCGTAATCGTCGGATGCCCGAAATCAACATGCGTCAAGCGATGGTGCCCAAGGGCGCAAGCATTATTGAGCAACGCCGTGGAACGGCCCCAGGGTTGGTGTGCCCAGTTGGCGACAAAGTGATTTACGCGGTGCCAGGCGTGCCATACGAGCTGTATGAAATGTTTGAACGGGGAATTCTGCCCGACCTGCTGAAGCGATCGGGTTCTGCGTCGGTCATTGCCAGCAGAACTCTGCGCACGTGGGGCGAAAGCGAGAGCGGCTTGAACGAGCGATTGTTTGATGTGATTGACGAACTGGAAAAGGTTGGCAACCCAACATTGGCGTTTTTGGCAAGTGGGTGGGAGGGCATCAAGGTGCGCCTTACTGCCAAGGCAACGTCAACTGCCGAAGTGTCAGCATTGCTCGATGAGTGGGACGCCAAGGTGCGTCATGCCGTTGGCGACATTGTGTTTGGAACAGATACCGACACAATGGAGTCGGTAGTGCTCCACATGATGCGCGAACGCGGGCTTACACTTGGCCTCGCCGAATCGGTAACGGGTGGTTTGGTATCGGGTCGACTCACCAACATTGCGGGCTCTAGCGATGTGTTGCGCGGTTGCGTGGTGTCGTATGCCAGCGAAGTGAAGTTTGATGTACTTGGCGTTACTCATGGCCCAGTTGTCAGCGAAGCGGCCGCAATTGAAATGGCTAAGGGTGCTCAACGCGTTCTTGGATCAAGCGTTGGCTTGGCGCTTACGGGTGTTGCAGGGCCTGCCGACCAAGAGGGCATGAAGCCCGGGACACTATGTGTTGGTTTGGCCTTGCCTGATGGAACAACTCAGTCTGCAATGTTGCAGTTGCCTGGCAATCGCGACACCATGCGTCAACTCAGTGTGATTAGCGCTCTTGACTTGCTACGTCGCGCATTGCGCGCAATCTAACTCTGCAAATAAAAAAGCCCCGGCCGAAGCCGGGGCTTTTTCGTAAACGCTTCGTGTTAAGCGGCGCGGTATCCCTCTGCATCCGAACGAGCGGAAGCAATTCCGAGGATAAGCAATCCGTAGCCAGCCTTTGCAAGGATGTCCGAGATTGAGTAACCAACCTGAATAACTGTTGCCGATTCTTCTGTTGAAAGATTGAAAATCTTTGAAACGAATGTGGTGGAGTCACCGAGTAGGTAGAAAATTGGGTAGATAGTCCAAGTAACAACCAATACGTAACGAAGGTTGTTGAGCTTCTTGCCAATTTCGCCAGTTTGTGACTTGAGCGTCTTGCCGATGGTGCCTGCGAACAATTCGTAGAGCACATAGAGCATGAATGCGAGCGAAATGAAGAACCAAACGTAGCGTTCGGTGCTGCCATGTTCTGCCACTTCACCTGGGTAACCGGTTGCGATCATGAGAAGTGCCGCAATCACCAAACGTGGCGTGATCTTTTTAGCGACTTCCTTTGACACTCCAGCTACTACAACAAGCTCTGCTACCAACAATGGCACGGTGAGTAGCCAGTCTGCATAGCGATAGCCTTCGTTCCAGCTGCCAGCTGAGAAATTACTGAACATTCTCCAGTAGTGATACGCAGCCACTCCGCAAATCATTGCGGACATGGTCACTGCACTTCTGTAGTTGCCCGAAACACGGCTTCGGGAAACGAGGAAGAATACAAATGCGATACCTAGCGTTGCGGTTGCAAACGATAGGGCGTTATAGACCAAGTTGTAATTGCTTACAACAAGCCCAGTTGCTTCTGTCATGTTGATAGTTGCCTTTCGATCGGCCTAGAGACCCGATGGTCACTATGTAAAGCCAACCCCAGTTTTACCTATTTTTTGATGAAGGGCGAGCCAGAAAATGTTGCAGTTTCGTGACAGAACAACGTGGTAACCACAACCTGCCCAATAATCCAGAGGTAATTGTGAGACAATAGTGATATGACCCCTAAGAAAATATTGCAAGCAACCACTCTTCTAGCGGCTGCTGCCAGCCTGGCCTTGAGCGTCTTTCTCTACTTCAGTGGGGAAGAGGAAATCAATCGTCTAAATGGAATTTATGTGGGTGTTTGGGTGCCATCCATTCTGGCGCTTGGTGCATTCTTGCTTGCTGGATCAAAGGATAAATAGAACATGTCGCAAGCTGCACTCTTCGGATTCGGATGCGTGATTTTCTTCGTTGTTTTCACCGGTGCTTTGTTTTACGGAATGGCAACGGTGAAGGAAATAGCCGACCGCTCGAAATAACGAATTACATTCGTTGCGTTAAGCCACCGTCAACAACAAACACCTGACCAGTCGCGTACTTTGTGCGCAGTAATCCAAGCGTTGCTTCCACACAATCTTCTGGGGTAGCCGAGCGGCCAAGTGGTGCAATTGACTTAACACCGGCGTGCTGATCTTGCCAGTCCTTTGTCCACGGTGTTTCAACCAGTCCCGGGGCAACTGCATTCACGCGCACTGGACCGCAACTCTTGGCCAACAGCAGCGTCATGTGATTGAGTGCTGCCTTTGACATGGAGTAGGCGATTGAACTTCCAACTGGGCGGACACCAGCAATTGAGGTAATGGTGACTACGTTGCCGTCGGCGCTTTTCTTCAGTAGTGGCATTGCGGCCTTAGTAAGTGCCCACGTGCCCCATACGTTTACCGCAAAGGTCTTCTGAAATATTTCGTCTGTCAGTGCATCAAGATCATGATGAGCAACAAGTGAAGTCCAACCTGCATTGTTAATCAAGATGTCAAGTTTTCCGAACCGCTTAATGGTTTCATCCAGCAAGTGCTGTCCAGCATCTTTGTCGCTGATGTCGGCCTGAACGTAGTGGGCGTTTGTGCCAATTTTTTTAGCGACTGCTTGGCCGGCTTCAACTGAACTCGCTGAATTGACAACAACACTTGCGCCAAGTTCGCCGAGGCGAAGGGCAATTGCTTCGCCAATGCCACTTGACGAACCAGTAACAATTGCAACTTTGCCTGCGAACTCGCTCATCATGCCCTCGCTAATGGTGCGGTGAGACACGTTGGTCCACCATCGCCTTTTACTGCCACGTTGTTGCCCGCAAACACGTGCACTTCAACTCCGCCTTCGCGAAGTTTGCCTTCAATCTCTGGGTTGCCTGCAGCAAGCACCACAACATTTGGGCGAATAGTCAAAATGTTTGCGCCTTGCGTGAGCATTTCTTTTTCGCTCACGGTGAACCACGAAATTCCGCGCGACTCTAAAAACTGCAACAGACGAACTGGTGCAAGAGGCTCGTACACCACTGCTTTGTCGTGAGCGATAGGCGACAGCACCGACATGAGGTGTAACACTGCGCCTGGTCCTTCGTAATGCGGAAGGTCGAACGAAAACACGTCAACTCCGTGCGGTGTGAGCAACGCGCGAATTTGGTCGATGCCGGCTTGGTTGGTGCGGTAACCGTGACCGATGAGCAGCGTTTTAGCATCGAGCCATACTTTGTCTCCGCCGTCAGCGAATGCAGGCTCGGTGAGTTGGCCAAGAATCGGAACGCCGATGCGCACTAGGTCCTTACGAAACTCAGCAGGCTCTGGCGAACGAACTGGCTTAGCCATGCGCAGCAAAATTGCTCCGTGCGGGGTCATGATCATTGGGTCATGCATATATACGGCATCGACAAGGCCCTCAACTGGGGAGGCAACGTCAACTTGGCAGCCCAAACTTTCAAGCAAATTGGTGAATTGAGCATGCTCTTTCAGCAGTTCGGTGGTATCGGGCATGCGCCAAAAGCCTTCTTCAACGAATTTTCCAACGGTGGTCGGAGTGCGAACTAGGACCCGTGAAAGTTGCGACACCATGTCTGGCGTGCCCCAAATAGTTGAAGTATTCATGTTCCCTCAACCGTAGCAACGCAGCACCTACTGTGGAGTTGTGAAATTTGCTGGCAAAATCATCGGCTTCGCAGTAGTCGCTGGAGTAATGGCTGGATGCGCGCTGAATGACACCCCAAGTGGTTCGAACTCGGGTCCGAGTGATTCAACTTTTGTTGATTCTGTGGTGGGCACTGTGGCTCCGGAAGTGGCTGATTCCACGCCCGAAACCGTGCCCACGACTGTTCCTGAAACGACCACCACTTTGCCCGAGGTAGACCTCAAGTGTGTGACGGTTTTAAAGTGCCAATTCGCGTATTTAGTAGGTGCTGACTATTCGCTACTGAAGCTTGAATTTACCGATTTCAGCGTGGCCAATTTGCAAGGTGCCAAATTTGTGCGCGCAAACCTTAAACAAACCACCTTTATACGTGCAGACCTCTCGAACACCGATTTCACTGGCGCAAATTTGGCGAGCGCAAACCTCACTGGTGCAATTGTTGCAGGTGCAAATTTTACGAATGCCAACTTCACCAACACCATTATTTGTGGTCTCGACCTCACAACTGCAATTGGTATTACGCAAGCGCAGTTGGATAGTGCGCAAATGTTTCGCACAAAGGGCAATAAGTATTGTCCGTAGAAATTCAGCGCGCAGTTGATCGCACTCCACAACCGTGGAAAAATGGCTTGGGTGTGCAGTACGAAATAATGTGTGATGGATCGTTGCCAGATGACTGGACATGGCGACTATCCACGGCAGACATCACGCAAGATGTTCCTTTCTCAATTTTTCCTGGAGTGAATCGTGAGTTTTGTGTTGCCGATGGCAACGGAGTGGTGCTCACGATCAATGGTGTAGAACACCGATGCGAACCAGGATCAATTACAAAGTTCCGTGGTGACGATGAGGTGTACGCAAAGCTAATTGATGGTCCAACGAGGGCGCTTAATTTGATGGTGCGCGACGGGGC
>BJFW01000058.1:0-3289 GCA_014190095.1 Actinomycetes bacterium
CCAGATTTGGAAAGGTGGCCTCGGAATTTGGGGCGGCATTTTCTTAGGTGTGGTCGTGGGAATTTGGGTAGGTCGCAGACGTGGTATTTCTACTTCGCTGCTGTTGACGTGTGTGGCACCTGCACTGCCTCTCGCTCAAAGCATTGGACGTTGGGGTAATTGGTTTAATCAAGAGCTCTTTGGTCGACCAACAACATTGCCTTGGGCGTTGGAAGTTTCTGATTTCCGCACCAAGCAAGCTGGTTATCCGGTTGGCACGTTGTTTCATCCAACATTTCTGTATGAATCACTTGCGTGCCTGGCTCTATGCGGACTACTTCTGTTGCTCGACAAGTCCGTAAAGCGTTCCGGGTATTTGTTTCTGTATTACACGGCTGGCTACACGTTGTTTCGCTTCTTTATTGAAGGGCTGCGCATCGACCCAGCGCATTCGGCCGGCGGACTGCGACTCAATCAGTGGGTGTCGTTAGTGGTGTTTACTGTGTCGGTGAGCATGTTGGCGATGTCACGTCGCGCCAAATCTGATTTGCCCGCTTAGCCAATAGCATTACGGGTTGTGAGCACCCCGTCGTCAGGTTCAAACCCAGCACGAATTACCGCTGAAGTGGTGGCCAAGGTCGCCAAGCTTTCCAGTCTGCAATTAAGTGATGCCGAATTGGTGCTGATGACCAGCCAGCTTTCGGGCATGCTTGATCACTTTGCTGATATCGACAAGCTCGACCTCGACAATGTTGCGCCGCTTGCTCAGCCGTTTCCGTTGAAGAACGTTTTCCGTGAGGATGTTGTTGTCGCAGGTCTTGACCGCGACGAAGTATTGGCTGCTGCACCTGCTGCGGAAGACGGTAGGTTCCGCGTGCCGCCATCGCTTGGGTTGGGTGAACAATAATGACGAAGCCGTTCGCCACCGTTGTTGACATTGCCTCTGACATTGCTTCGGGCAAAACCTCTGCTGTTGAAGTGTTAGAGCAACACCTTGCACGGATTACTGAGCGAGAAAGTGAAATCAACGCTTTTAACTTGGTAACAATCGAGCAGGCTCGTGCAACCGCGCAACAAGTTGATGCCGACATTAAGGCTAGCAAACCTATTGGCGCACTTGCCGGCGTTCCTGTTGCGTTGAAAGACAACATGTGCACACGCGGCATTGAAACAACATGTTCGTCAAAAATTCTTGAAGGTTGGAAACCGCCGTACGACGCAACTGTGGTGACGCGCTTGCAACAAGCTGGCGCAGTCATGGTGGGCAAAACCAACCTTGACGAATTTGCAATGGGCTCAAGCACCGAAAACTCTGCATTTGGCCCGACAAAGAACCCACTCGACACATCGCGTGTTCCTGGTGGTTCAAGTGGTGGCAGTGCTGCTGCAGTTGCTGCGGGTTTTGCTGCGGCAAGTTTGGGTTCAGATACTGGTGGAAGTATTCGTCAGCCCGCATCATTGTGTGGTCTTGTTGGTGTGAAGCCAACGTACGGTCTTGTCAGTCGCCAAGGAATTGTTGCGTTTGCCAGCAGCCTCGACCAGGTTGGTCCATTCACGCACACGGTTGCAGATGCTGCACTGATGATGGAAGTCATTGGTGGACACGATCCACTCGATTCCACTTCATTGCCACAGCCAATGCCATCGCTTACCAGCGTGCTTGGTCAAGGTGTGAAGGGAATGCGTATCGGTCGCCTTACGGACATGCCCGATGGTTGTGAACCTGAAGTGCTTGCACGAATGGATGCCGCATATGTCGCGTTACAAGCAGCAGGAGCAACCATTGTCGACGTTTCGTTGCCATCGCTTTCGTATTGCCTCACGGCGTACTACTTAGTTGCACCTGCAGAAGCAAGCAGCAACTTGGCTCGTTACGACGGTGTTCGGTATGGAATGCGTGTTGAAACTGGCGACTTGCACTCCATGTATGGAGCAACTCGCGCTGCCGGATTTGGTGCAGAAGTGAAGCGCCGCATCATGCTTGGAACGTACGCACTATCAGCCGGTTACTTCGATGCCTATTACGGCAAAGCGCTGAAGGTTCGTCGCCTGATTGCTAACGACTTTGCAGCAGCGTATGAAAAGTGCGATGTGATCCTTACGCCAACGTCACCAACCGTGGCGTTCCCACTTGGCGACAAAACAAGTGATCCACTCACCATGTATTTGTGCGACATTTTCACTATTCCAACCAACCTTGCGGGCCATGCTGCAATGAGCGTTCCGTTTGGGACTGGTGCACACAACATGCCAGTGGGTGTGCAGGTTCTTGCGCCAGCACTTGGTGAACAAACCATGTTCCGTGTTGCTGCCGAATTGGAGCGTGCATCGTGAGCAACGCATCATCGGCACCACAGCACAGCACTGACTTGCCAAACGGTTGGGAAATGGTCGTTGGTCTTGAAGTGCACGTGGAATTGGATACCAAAACTAAGTTATTTTCGGCTAGTCCAAACCGTTTCGGCGACGAGCCAAACACGAATATTGACCCGGTAACGCTTGGCCTTCCGGGCGCGTTGCCAGTGCTCAATAAGCATGCAGTGGAACTAGCGATTCGTTTGGGCCTTGCACTCAATTGCACAGTGCAACCAAGCACATTCCACCGCAAGAACTACTTCTATCAAGACATGCCAAAGGCGTATCAAATCAGTCAGTACGACCAGCCAATCAACATTGACGGTTTCATGATGCTGCCTGGCGACGTGCGCATTGGTATCGAGCGCGCCCACTTGGAAGAAGACACCGGCAAATCAACGCACATCGGTGGCACCAGTGGTCGTATTCATGGCAGCGACTATTCACTTGTCGACTTCAACCGTGCAGGTGTTCCACTTGTTGAAATCGTTTCGCGTCCAGACATTCGTAACTCCGATCAGGCTCGTCAGTACGTTGCCGAACTGCGTTCAATTTTGCTGGCTGTTGGAGCAAGCGACGCAAAGATGGAAGAGGGTTCCATGCGTTGTGACGTGAACGTGTCGGTGCGCAAACCTGGAGAGCCATTCGGAACACGTTGTGAAATTAAGAACGTCAACTCCATTCGTGCTGTTGGCAAAGCAATTGACTACGAAGCTCGCCGTCAAATTGATGTGTTGGAATCAGGCGGAACTATTCGCCAGGAAACACGTCACTGGGACGATGGCGAAGGTCGCACACACACGTTGCGCTCGAAAGAAGATGCTGACGATTATCGGTACTTCTTAGAGCCCGACTTGGTGTTGCTCGACCCAGATCAGGAATGGATCGAAAGCATTCGTGCATCGTTGCCAATGTTGCCTGCCGCACGTCGCGCACAACTTGCATCGCTCACTGG
>BJFW01000058.1:3892-8410 GCA_014190095.1 Actinomycetes bacterium
TGACCTATTTGAGTAAGACGAATCGTAAAGCAGATGCTCGATATGTCTGGTCAGGAACGTTCGCCGCGGTTGCAGCATGTTTGATAGCAGGAACAGCCATTTATCTGGCTGTTGATGGATTGCATGGAAAAGTTGAAAAAGCAGTTGAAGGAACCATTGCGCTTGCCGCCGCTGCCGTTCTGACGCAGATGATTTTTTGGATGAAAAAGAACGCGCAAAATCTCAGTGCAGAGTTGCGAGCAAAAGTTGATGCTTCAGCAAAAACTGCTTTGTTCGTAATTGCTTTTGTTGCTGTCGTTCGCGAAGGACTGGAAACTGTGTTGTTCCTTTTGAGTGCAGAAACCTCCAATTCGTCGGGTTCATCAGTAGTGATAGGCGGACTAATTGGACTTATTGCTTCAATTGTTTTGGGTATTGCAATTTTTGCTGGCGGCCGAAAAGTCAATCTAAAGCAGTTTTTCAACATCACTGCAGTGTTGTTGATTTTGTTTGCTGCCGGCCTGGCAGGCAAAGCAGTGCATGAATATCGCGAACTTATTAGTTGGGAAAATGGTTGGCTAGTTCAACCTGCGTGGGAAATAGCAAAAGGCTCAATCTGGGAATCGGGAACGTTCTACGACTTCATGAAGGGCTTCTTTGGGTGGCACTATGCAGCGGAGAATATTCGCGTTATCACCTACTTCCTCTTCCTGCTGCCAACCTTGTATTTCTACCGAAAGCCAGTTAAGTCGGCTGCATAAGTTGCGCAAGTAGCCTTAGGGCTAATGAATAAGCCAACGGAAACTCCTGTAGATGTCAAGCCACGTAGTCGCGACGTAACTGACGGAAATCAAAAAGCCGCAGCGCGCGCAATGTTGCGCGCCGTTGGCTTAACCGATGATGATTGGCAGAAGCCGCAAATCGGTATTGCATCATCGTGGAACGAAGTGACGCCGTGCAACGCGTCGTTGCGTCGACTTGCTGACAGCGCGAAAAAGGGTGTGCGAGCAAACGGTGGAGTAGCGCTTGAGTTTGGCACCATCACCGTGAGCGACGGAATCAGCATGGGTCACGAAGGAATGCGCGCAAGTTTGGTGAGCCGCGAAGTCATTACCGACAGCGTTGAAACAGTTGTTCATGCCGAGCGCTTTGACGGCTTCGTTGGTCTTGCAGGTTGCGACAAGAGCATTCCCGGAATGCTTATGGCCGCAGCGCGCCTCAATCTTCCAAGCGTGTTCGTGTACAACGGCTCAACCTTGCCGGGTGTGCACAATGGGAAAAACATCGACATCACCACAGTGTTCGAGGCCATCGGAGCTTGCGCTGCTGGAACCATGACGCAGGAAGAACTTGGTGAAATTGAACGCGAAGCATGCCCTGGCGAAGGTGCTTGCGGCGGAATGTTTACCGCAAACACCATGAGTTCTATTGCCGAAGCAATGGGCATGAGTCTTCTGGGTACGGCTTCGCCGCCAGCAATTGATAAGCGTCGCGAAAGTGATGCCGAGCGTGCGGGCGCTGCAGTAATGAACTTGGCAAAGAAGGGTATTTATCCACGCGACATTATGACGAAGAAGGCATTTGAAAATGCCATCGCCGTATTGAGTGCGTTGGGTGGCAGCACGAACGCGGTCTTGCACCTGTTAGCGCTTGCAAACGAAGCACATGTCGAACTTGATCTAGAAGACTTCAACCGCATTGCAGCGAAAGTTCCACACATTGCGGACACGAAGCCAGGCGGCAAGTATCACATGACCGACGTCGACCGTATTGGTGGCGTTCCGGTGGTGTTGAAGCATTTGCTTGATGCAGGTTTGTTGCACGGCGACGTGATGACATGCAGTGGAAAAACAATGGCCGAAAGCCTTGCTGAAATCAATCCGCCTGCACCAGATGGTGATGTTGTGCATCCGCTCAGCAATCCAATTCACACCGAAGGCGGAATCAACATTCTCACTGGCTCACTTGCACCGAAAGGTTCGGTAGTCAAAGTTGCTGGTCTGACCAAGGATCAAATGTTGTTCGAAGGTGACGCACGTGTATTCGACGGTGAAGACGGCGCAATGGCTGCAGTTCTTGCTGGAGAAATTACTCCTGGCACAGTCATTGTTATTCGTTACGAAGGACCAAAAGGTGGCCCAGGAATGCGCGAAATGCTCGCCATTACTGGTGCGTTGAAAGGCGCAGGTCGTGGAGCAGATTGCGCACTCATTACCGATGGTCGATTCAGCGGTGGCACGTGGGGTTTCTGCATTGGTCACGTTGCACCAGAGGCAACCGATGGCGGGCCAATTGCGTTCGTGAAGGATGGCGATCGCATTCGCATTGACGTTCACACGAAGAGCTTGAACTTGCTTGTTAGCGATGACGAACTTGCAAACCGACGCAAGGGCTGGAAGCCAAACGCGCCGCGTTACACCAGTGGTGTGTTGGGCAAGTATGCCAAGTTGGTGCAAGGAGCCGAGACCGGCGCCATTACCAACATCATTGACTAGTTTTCACGCTCAACTTTCGTGACAGTAGGCGGCCAAGGCTGAGTAACACGCCAAGGGTGATCGTTGCAACGATGATGAACGCGGTGGCGATGCCGCGATCAAACACCAACCGCCTTAATAACAACCCAATCACCACGGTGATGACCCACGTGGCAATAAGTGATGCGCGATTGAACGGTTCACGCCATGTGCGCAGACCAATCCAAGAAATACCAAGTGCAATCAGGAACGGCGCAGCAACGCCGATGATTCCAGAAAGCGCGGTGCCTTCATTGTGATTGCGCCGCCCAATGGCAACGAACACCACAACTGCAACAACATCAACAATCGCCGCAGTGACTACGGCACGTTGACTAGGCCTCGTCGTAATACTCACGTCCTAGGTGTGTGATCTGGTCTTCGTTCATCATCCAGCGCAATGTGTTCTTTAACTTTGCAAGCTGAACGAACAAGTCGTGTTCTGGGTGAAGTCCTGGTGCAACCTGTGGGCTCTTGTAATAGAACGACAGCCACTCTTGAATGCCACCAAGACCAGCACGTTGTGCCAAGTCCATGAACAACACAAGGTCAAGTGCAAGTGGGGCAGCAAGAATGCTGTCGCGGCACAAGAAGTTGACCTTGATCTGCATTGGGTAACCCAACCATCCGAAGATGTCGATGTTGTCCCAACCTTCTTTGTTGTCACCACGTGGTGGGTAGTAGTTGATCTTCACCGAGTGGTACACATTGCCGTACAACTCTGGGAACAGACTTGGTTGCAAGATGTCTTCGAGCACACCCAACTTCGACTCTTCTTTAGTCTTGAAGTTGTCCGGATCGTCGAGCACTTCGCCGTCACGGTTGCCAAGAATGTTGGTGGAGTACCAACCCGACAAACCAAGAACGCGAGCCTTCAACATTGGTGCAAGCACGGTCTTCATGAGGGTTTGACCTGTTTTAAAGTCTTTACCCGAAATGGCAACCTTGCGCTCGGTTGCGAGCTGACGCAAGACCGGAGTGTCAACTGCCAAGTTTGGTGCGCCGTTAGCGAATGGAACGCCTTCCAAAATTGCTGCGTAGGCGTACAACATGCTTGGCGCAATCATTGGGTCGTTTGCATCAATTGCCTTTTCAAATGCTTCGAGGTTCTGGTGCTGTGGTCCTGGCTCAATGAAGATTTCGGTACTTGCACACCAAATCATGACTACGCGATCGACCTTCTTTTCATCGCGGAACTTGTTGATGTCGGCGCGGATGGCATTCAACATTTCGCGCTTCGAAATCTTGCCCATGATGTTGTCGGCATCAATGTTCTTCACATAGTTGCGCTCAAAAGCAGCCTTCATTGGGCGTATTTCACGCAAGGTGTCTGAAATGGCTTCTAGATGTTTGCCGGTTTCCAACACGCCTGCACGAGTTGCCGCTACATACGCGTCATCCGGAAACGGATCCCATGCTCCCCACACAATGTCCTCTAGACGTGCAAGTGGCACGAAATCTTTGATCATTGGGTTGCGGTTGTCGGTGCGCTTGCCGAGTCGGATGGTGTCCATTTGGGCGAGCGAGCCGATTGGCGCGCCGAGTCCGCGCTTGGCAAGCTCAACACCCGCGATGAGTGTGCTTGCAACAGCGCCGAGACCGACGGTAAGAACACCGAGGCGGCCAGTTGCAGGCGCAACGATTGGTGATGGTGTGGACATGAATTCTCCTGAAACTATGGGCCACTAAGAGGGCCTCTTTAGGCTACGCCGTAACAGGCCCATTCTCCGCAACCCCAACATTTACAAGCAATCAGGGTACTTTCGGACTGAAGTCCGAAGATGATCACTGTAGTTGCATTCGTGTACCTCTTTATCCGTACACATGTCCGCAGAAAAGTTTGGTACAGCGCAAAACATGTTTGGCCCGTTTGTGCGGGATACCCCTTGTGTCCTTTTTGAATTCGTTGTATATTCGCAACATATGCGGCGGCATATTCAAAAACTCACCACCATTGCGTCTGTGCTCATGTTGATCTGTGTGAGCATCGTTCATGCAGATGTAGGCGGCGGATCTACATCGATCA
>BJFW01000059.1 GCA_014190095.1 Actinomycetes bacterium
ATCCACTTGTCGCTGAAGAGAGCGTGTTGCGTACTTCATTGGTACCCGGCATGTTGAAATCCATTGCGTACAACCAGTCACATCGCATTCGCGATATCTCGCTGTTCGAAATTGGTCATGTGTATCCACAAGGCAAGGAATTGCTGCCCGATGAATTTGAATCCTTGTGCATCATGGTCGCAGGCGCCGATGCTTCAGTTGCAATGGACTTGTGGAGTCAAGTTTCGTCTTCGCTCGGCGTTGGCGCTCAACTTGCTCAAGACCAACCACCTGCTGGGTATCACGCAACTCGAAGCGCTCAACTGAAGCGTGGCAAAATGGCGCTTGGCTCAGTAGGTGAAATTGACCCAACGGTGTTGGCCAATGCTGGCATTGTCGGACGAGTTGCGTGCCTAGAGGTCAATCTTTCAGTGGTGCTCAGTGAAGTGCCTAAGCCCCAATCTGCGCAGGTGGTCAGTAAATACCCATCAAGCGATTTCGACCTTGCCTTTGTCGTGGCCAACAGTGTTTCAGCCGCCACGATGGTGAAGGCCCTTCGTCAGGCTGGTGGCAACTTGCTCATTGATTTGGCGCTGTTCGATGTATATCGCGGCAAGGGTGTGAGCGAGGATTCACGCAGTTTGGCCTACCGCTTGCGTCTTCAGGCTCCCGATCGAACACTGACTGATGTGGAAGTATCGGATGTACGCGCGAAGTGCATTGCCGCCGCTGAAAAGCTTGGTGCAACCCTGCGGGGATAGCCCAACTGGGTCGTTGCATAGTTATGCAATCTGCTGTATAATTATACAATGATATCGGTTGGCATTATTGGTGCATCTGGGTTCACTGGGGCAGAACTGCTGCGCATCTGTGCATCCCATCCGCACTTCGAAGTGAAGTATGCAACGGGTGATTCGCAGGCGGGAACCCTTGCGCGTTCGTTGTACCCATCGCTTGCCGCCACCTATCCAAACTTGGTATTTGAAGAATTTGAGATCGACAAAGCCCTCGCCTGTGATGTTCTATTTCTCGGTTTACCCCACGAAGCCTCACTTGAGCTCGTGCCTCAACTGGTAAACAAAGTGAAGCTGGTTGTAGACCTCTCGGCTGCTTTTCGTTTAACCGATACGTCCAAGTATCCGCAGTGGTACGGGTTTGCACACACACATCCAGAACTCGTCGCAAGTGCGGTGTACGGCCTGCCCGAGTTGTATCGAGAGCAGTTGAAGACAGCACGTCTTATTGCTACACCTGGTTGCTATGTAACCGCTGCAAGTTTGGCGCTGCAGCCGTTGGTTAAAGCTGGAGCCATCGACCCAATTGGTGTGATTGTGGATGCTGCGTCTGGTGTTTCGGGTGCTGGTCGTGCGGCAAAACATTCAAATTCGTTTAATACGGTTGACGAAGATTTCACTGCTTACGGGCTGCTTGATCACAGACACACTCCCGAGATTGAACAAGTAACTGGTGCACAGATTTTGTTCACGCCACATTTGGCCCCGATGAACAGGGGAATCCTGGCAACGTGTTACGCGCGACCAGCAGCAGGAACAACGCCGACGACTGCATCGCTGTTGGCAACACTCGCGCGCGCGTATGCAAAAGAGCCACTTGTTGTTGTGGGCCAGAACTCACCTTCGACCAAGGCAACACTGGGCACCAATGTCACGCACATCACTGCGCGTTACGACGAGCGAACGGGCTATGTCATGGTGCTGAGCGCTCTGGACAATTTGGCAAAGGGTGCCTCGGGTGGAGCGGTACAAGCCGCGAATGTTGCGCTCGGCTTAAATGAACTCGATGGGCTTTCATTGGTGGGGATGTATCCATGAGCGAATTGATGAACGAATCGCACGAACGTGTTGGAGCATTGCTCATTGAAGCGTTGCCTTATATCCAGCAGTTTGCAGGCAAGACAGTTGTTGTTAAATACGGTGGCAATGCATTGGCTGGAGCAAGCGATGCCGATGCTGCAGGAACGTTCGCGCAAGACATCGCCCTCATGCATGCTGTGGGCATTAAGCCAGTGGTGGTGCACGGCGGCGGGCCACAGATCAGCGCTCTCATGGAACGACTCGGCAAGAAGCCAGAGTTTCGAAACGGTCTGCGTGTCACCGATGCCGAAACAGTGGAGATCGCGAGCATGGTTCTCCTTGGCACAGTAAACCCACAATTGGTTTCGGCAATCAACGTGCATGGCGCATCAGCAATTGGCGTGTCAGGACAAGATGCCGGTTTGTTGCGGGTGACTCAACGTGACCCCGAGTTGGGTTTTGTTGGTGACATCGCCTCTGTCGATCCAACAGTGTTGAAGAGCGCTATTGCAGACAATGCAGTGCCAGTAGTTGCCACAATCGGCAGTGATGCTTCTGGTCAGGCTTACAACGTAAATGCAGATACCGCTGCATCCGCAATCGCCGTAGCTCTTGGTGCAGAAAAGCTCATCTACCTCACCGATATCGAAGGGCTGCGAGCCAACAAAGACGATGCTGCATCGATCATTCGTCGTACAACAGCTTCAGAGATCGCACAACTCATGGCTAGCGGTTCCATAGACGGTGGCATGATTCCGAAAATGGAAAGTTGCGTGGACGCGATTACTAGTGGAGTATCGCGCTGTCACATTCTGGACGGGCGGATTCCGCACGTACTGCTCATCGAGCTATTCACCATTGCCGGTGTTGGAACCATGATTACCGCTGATCAAGAAGTGGGGAAGAAATGACATCACACGCTTTTGCTACAACAGGCAACTATTGCCCGTTTATGCCTGTCTTTGGACCGCCACAAGTTATGTTCGAGCGCGGTTTGGGAACACAATTGTGGGATGTTGATGGAAAGCGTTATCTCGACTTTCTCTGTGGAATCGCGGTCACTTCGCTGGGGCATAGCAATCCAGTAGTCACTTCTGCAATTGCAGAACAAGCCGCAACGTTGATGCATGTCAGCAATTTTTTTGCGAACCCTGTTGCAACTGAGACCGCGGTATTGGTTGACCAGTTACTCGGCGGTGGAGGACAGGTGTTCTTCTGCAACTCTGGGGCCGAAGCCAACGAGGCCGCAATCAAGTTGGCGCGCAAGTTTGGTGGCCGTGGTCGACACACTGTGGTAAGTGCATTAGGCAGTTTCCATGGAAGAACTCTTGCTGCCCTCGCTGCAACTGGTCAGCCGGCCAAACACGAGCCGTTTCAGCCAATGCCGCAAGGTTTCAAACATGTGGTGTTCGACGACATTGCTGCTCTTGATGCTGCTGTTGACTCGTCAGTTGCTGCAGTCTTGCTCGAACCAGTGCAAGGAGAAGGTGGAGTTATTCCTGCATCGCAGGAGTACATGAAGTTTGCAGAGAAGATTTGTCGCGAGCGCGGCGTGTTGCTCATGATCGACGAAGTTCAAACTGGTTATGGAAGAACTGGCTCATGGTTTGGTTTTGAGTCTTATGGAATTTCGCCAGACGTGGTGATCATGGCCAAGGCCATGGGCAACGGAATGCCTATTGGTGGTATTTGGGCAAAGAAAGAAGTTGCTTCGGTGTTCAAGCCTGGCGATCATGGCAGCACGTTTAGTGGCACCGCGATCGCTACTTCTGCTGCGCGAGCGACCATCAAAGAAATGCAACGATTGAACGCACCGAAGTTGGCCGTTGAAAGGGGTGCATTGCTTACCTCGCTGGTACAGGCGCTTCCTCAGGTCGTGTCTGTACGTGGCCGTGGATTGTTGCTCGGTGTTGAACTGGCACAGGGCATCGATGCTAAAGAAGTTCAATTGCAACTTCTGAAGAACGGTTTAGTAACTAATGCGGTAACGGCAACGGCACTGCGTCTTGCGCCACCGTTGACAGTCTCCGAAGAAGAAATTCGAGAAGCCGTCGACATCATCGCCGCAGTGCTGAAAGGTGTTCAGTCTTGACTCACAGAAATTTCCTGCACATTTATGACATCTCTGCAACTGAACTCCGCAGTGTGCTTGCACTAGCCCAGGCGCCAATCGCCAAACTCGGGCGTCCTCTTGAGGGGAAAGGCGTAGCACTTATCTTTGAGAAGCCTTCTAATCGCACTCGACACAGCATGGAAATGGCTGTTGTGCAGCTTGGTGGACATCCCGTGTACACGCGTGGCGAGGAAGTGGGCATCGATGTGCGCGAGTCGGTAGAAGACATCACCAATGTGATGTCGGGGTATCACGCCATGTTGTGTGCGAGAGTGTTCGACCACAGCGTGTTGCACCGCATGGCAGCAGTTTCATCTGTGCCTGTAGTCAACATGCTGAGCGATTTTGCTCATCCGCTTCAAGCAGTTGCCGATGTGCTGACCATGGAGCAACAACTTGGTGACCTGCAGGGTAAAACGGTGACCTACGTTGGCGACTTCAACAATGTTGCCCGTTCGCTTTGTGAAGCGTCAGCCATGCTTGGTATGCACATTCGTCTTGGGTGCCCAGAGGGCTATGACGCACAGGACAAGGAATTGCTTGGGTTAACAGAACTTGGT
Organism: Actinomycetes bacterium; assembly: GCA_014190095.1. Lineage (GTDB taxonomy): Bacteria > Actinomycetota > Acidimicrobiia > Acidimicrobiales > Ilumatobacteraceae > UBA3006. The sequence goes on from BJFW01000059.1 coordinate 4,467, forward strand.
GCAGCGTCAGTAGAGCAGTATCGAGATATTGCTATTGCAGTGAGCGGCGCTCATGCAGTGCATACCGACACCTGGACTTCGATGGGTCAAGAGAGCGAGTCAGCAGAACGCGAAGCAGTGTTCGCTGGGTTTGAAGTTACAAATGAAATCATGTCGCTTGCAGACTCAAAGGCAATATTCATGCATTGCTTGCCTGCGCATCGTGGCCAGGAAGTGTCGCCATCAGTTATTGATGGACCACAGAGCATGATTTATCCGCAAGCGCATAACCGAATGCACGCAGCACGTGGAGTGCTCGCGTTTCTCATGGGAGTAAAAGTATGACCACAAAAGTGCAACGACAAGGTGCGGTCGCGCAGTTGATTGCAGATCACGACGTCACTAGCCACACGCAACTTGTTGCTTTGTTGAAAAAGGCTGGCATTGTGGCCACTCAAGCGACAGTGTCTCGTGATTTGGAAGAAATCGGTGCAGTCAAGGTGCGCACCTCGCATGGCGAAACTGCCTATGCCATTCCAGAATTTGAACCAGACCGCATTGCGCCGCTCGAACAATTGCGTCGTGTGCTTGCAGAGTGGGTTGCCGATATTCAAGTCAGTGAACCCATTGTCATCATTCGTACGCCACCAGGCTGTGCACATGTTGTTGCTTCGGCGCTTGATCGCTCACGCATTGAAGGCCTTGCTGGCACCGTTGCAGGTGACGACACCATGTTCTGTGTTGCCAGCCAAAACTATGGAGCAAAAAAGCTTGCTACGCACCTTGGCAAGCTTGCTGGTTTGCAGAAAACAAAAGGTTCAAAATGAGCGACAAACATTCACAGCCACTGTGGCATGGCAGATTTAGTAGTGGGCCAGCCGAAGAGCTCTTGGCGTTCACTGAAAGTTTGTCGTTTGATAAGCGCCTGTGGAAAGACGACATCGCAGGTTCTCTTGCACATGTGAAAGGTCTTGGTCACGCGGGCATTTTGCCAATTTCCGAAGTTACTCAAATCGAATCCGCATTGCAGCAAGTTGCTTCAGAATTCGCAAATGGAACTTTTGAATTCGCTGCTGGCGAAGAAGACATCCACACGTCGATTGAACGTCGTATTACTCAAATCGCTGGACCAGTTGGCGGAAAAGTGCACACTGGGCGAAGCCGCAACGATCAATGTGTCACTGCACTGCGCTTATGGACCAAACGAGAGCTTGCGGCCCTTGCAGAGCGTCTGATTGCTCTCTGTGATGTACTCACCCAACGTGCCGACTTGGCCGGATGGGGTAGCGACGGCGTGTATCTCCCTGGATATACCCATGTGCAACGCGCTCAGCCGGTGTTACTTGCTCATCATCTCATGGCTCACGCATGGGCCTTTACGCGTGATATCGATCGATTGATTCACACAATCAAACGTGCAGATGTTTCGCCGCTAGGTGCTGGAGCACTTGCGGGTTCATCGTTACCTCTTGATCCCGACTTCACTGCACGTGAAATGGGATTCGCCGACAGGTTCTCCAATTCGCTCGATGCCGTGTCTGACCGTGACTTCGTTGCTGAAGCGTTATTCAATCTTGCGCTCATCGGAACGCATCTCTCGCGTATTGGCGAAGAGTGGGTGCTGTGGACCTCGGAAGAATTTGGGTTTGCCACCCTCGATGATCGTTATGCAACTGGGTCTTCCATGCTTCCGCAAAAGAAAAACGCCGATATTGCTGAACTTGCTCGTGGTAAGGCCGGACGCCTCATTGGCAACCTCACTGGCTTGCTCACCACGCTGAAGGGACTGCCACTTGCGTACAACCGAGACTTGCAAGAAGACAAAGAACCGTTGTTCGACTCGTACGATCAGGTTTCATTGGCTGTAGGTGCGCTCACAGGAATGATTCAAACGGCAACGTTCAATGCCGAGCGCATGCGCGCGGCAGCCGATGTGCAGTCGCTATCGGCAACCGATTTAGCCGAATACCTCGTACGGAAGGGAATTCCATTTCGTCAAGCGCACGCAATCGTCGGCGAACTGGTGCAAAAAGCAATTTCAGGTTCGCAATCATTGCACCAGCTCGTTGCAGATTCCCCAGACTTTGATGCCGATGCTCTGCATCTCATCGGCTCAGGTGTAGGAGTGCAACTTCGCTCATCACCTGGCGCTGCAGGTCCACACGCAGCAGAGGATCAGCGAACCCGCTTTGCTTCAGTAATTGCGTCACTTCGTACATCGCTCGCGATCTAACATCTCTGTATGGCTCAACTCGGTGACGTAGTTCAAGAGTTTGCCTCGCGTGGGCTCATTCACGACTCCACCGATCGAGCCGACCTCACCAAGCGCAGCACGGCATCGCAGATGTCTGCATATGTTGGTTTTGACCCAACTTCAGACTCGTTGCACGTGGGCAACTTGCTCGGCCAAATCAGTTTGCGTCGCTTTCAATTGCTCGGACACAGGCCAGTAGTGCTCGCTGGTGGAGCAACCGGAATGGTTGGAGATCCATCGGGTCGTAGTGAAGAGCGCAATTTGCTCGATGCCGACACGCTGGCGCACAACGTGTCATGCATTAAAAGTCAACTTGAACGCATTCTCGATTTCGATTCTGGAGCGAACAAAGCAGTGTTGGTTGACAACGCAACATGGACAAAAGATGTTCCGGTGCTCGACTTCTTGCGCGATGTTGGTAAGTACATCACTGTTAATCAGATGATGGCAAAAGACTCAGTGAAGTCGCGCATTAGCGATGGCACTGGATTGTCGTTTACTGAGTTCAGTTACATGTTGCTGCAAGCGAACGACTTTAGGCACTTGTGTGAACACCTTGACTGCGAAATGCAGATGGGTGGTTCCGACCAGTGGGGCAATATCACTGCAGGCATTGACCTGATACGTAAACGATTAGGACGCGAATCATTCGGACTTACGTGGCCGCTCGTAACAAAGTCGGATGGCACGAAGTTTGGCAAAACAGCAGATGGAGCAGTGTGGCTTGATGCGAAGCGCACATCGCCGTATCAATTCCGTCAGTTTTGGATGCAGGTTTCCGATATCGATATTGAGCGTATGTTGCCGCAGTTCTCCTTGCGACCAATAGAAGAAGTTGCATCGATTCTCAATGAACAACGTCTCAGTCCAGAAAAGCGTGTTGCGCAACGAACATTGGCAAATGAAATTACGTCAATGTTGCACGGCGAAGAGTCAGCCAATGCAGCAGAGCAGGCTGCGGATGTGTTGTTTGGTGCGAATCCAGTTTTTGCTAGTGAAGCAACATTGAAGTTAATTGCACAAGAAGTTGCTGTGACACAAATGGGTACTGCGGTCTTGCACGATGCAGTTGGCGTATTGGTGACAACCGGTTTGGCCACATCCAACTCTGAAGCACGTCGACTTTTGCAGCAGCGAA
>BJFW01000060.1 GCA_014190095.1 Actinomycetes bacterium
GCAAGCACAAGTTTTCGAGCATGCCGACTCTTGTTCCCGAAATTGCCGACAAGTGCATCATCGTGAACGGCGTTGCAAAAACGTATGCAATGACGGGTTGGCGCGTTGGCTGGATGATTGGTCCAAAGGATGTCATGAAGGCCGCAATCAACTTTCAGTCGCACACCACGTCAAACGTTTCTAACGTTGCACAAATTGCAGCGCTTGAAGCAGTGAGCGGAGATCTTTCTGCAGTTGCCATGATGCGCGAAAGTTTTGAACGTCGCGGAGCGTTGATGCACAAAATGCTCACAGCAATTCCTGGTGTTACGTGCATGGAGCCACAAGGTGCGTTCTATTGCTTCCCAAATGTTCGTGGCCTGTTTGGTCGAGACATTGGTGGCAAGAAGGCAACGAACAGCATGGAACTTGCCGACCTCGTTCTCGACGTGGCCAAGGTTGCTTTTGTTCCCGGTGAGGCCTTTGGAGCACCCGGATACGCACGTTTTAGTTTCGCGCTCGGCGATGCCGACTTGGTCGAAGGCATGGAGCGCCTCGCCGCGTTATTTGCATAACCATCGCACACCTGCGCTAAGGTGTCATCACTTCGGTAATAGCCGGAGGGCAAAACATTCAGCGAAGTCCGGTGAGATTCCGGCACTGTCCCGCAACGGTAATGCAAAGACTCCAATGTTTATTGGGGTAATTGTCAGTCCGGTCGCCTAATGCGTAGCTTCATCAACCGCTCTCGCAAGAAGAGCAAGGAGACCATATGAACAAGTTAACCAAGGCCGGCATTGCCGGTCTTTTTCTTTCCCTCGCTGCCGTTCTGGCAAGTTGTGGGTCAACAAGTGAAACGTCAAGCGACACTGTTGCTGTTACTGCGGATGTCTTTCCTGTAACAGTCGGTGATCTCACACTTGACGCTCAACCAACTCGAATTATTTCGTTGTCACCAACGGCAACGGAAATGTTGTACGCCATTGGCGCAGGTTCGCAAGTTGTTGCTGTAGATGAATACTCCAACTACCCGGCAGAAGCGGTTGCACTCGGTACCCCGTTGTCTGGTTTCGAGCCAAACATTGAAGCAATTAGCGGTTACACACCAGACCTCGTCATCATTTCCTACGATCCAGGAAGTCTGGTTGAGCAGTTGAGCACGCTCGACATTCCTGTATTCGTAGCCGGTGCTGCGATGAGTATTGAAAATGTGTACGAGCAGATCGAACAGCTTGGAGTGCTCACGGGAAACAGCCAGAAGGCAATTGAAGTGTCAAAGACTTTGCAAACTGGAATTGAAGAAGCAGTGGCCTCTGTGCAATTCAGCGAACCACCTCTGTCGTACTACTACGAGCTCGACAACACGTACTACTCGGTTACGTCGAACACCTTTATTGGCCAGATCTTCAATCTGTTTGGCATGCGCAATATCGCCGACAATGTTGAATCAGGAAACGATTACCCACAGCTATCTGCAGAAGTAATCGTGTCCGCTGATCCAGACTTCATTTTCCTTGCCGACACTAAGTGCTGCGCGCAAGATGCAACAACAGTTGCTGCGCGTGATGGCTGGGGCGGTTTGAAGGCTGTAACGGCAAATCAAGTTGTTGAACTTGATGACGATGTTGCGTCGCGTTGGGGACCACGTGTTCTCGAGCTCATCACAGCAATTCGTGATGCTGTTGTAGCGGCAAACTCGTAATCACGTTCAGATTTCGAGCCCACGATCGTTATGACATCAACAACTTCTCTGGACACGGGCCGTAACCGTTACTGGTTTGTGTTCGGTGGGGTGCTGTTGCTTGTTGCAATGATCGTGGGCACGATGATCGGACCTGCTGGTCCGACGTGGTGGAGAATTCCGCTCGAATTTCTTAATCGCTTACCGTTCATCCGAATTGATAGTGGTGTTTCAGAACAGGATTGGAACATTGTGTGGTTGATTCGGACACCACGTGTGGTGTTGGCAGCAATAGTTGGATCAATGTTGTCAATTTCGGGAGCGAGTTATCAGGGAGTATTCCGGAACCCCCTCGTTGATCCGTATTTACTCGGTGTGGCCGCTGGTGCGGGATTAGGGGCCACGTTGGTGTTCGCGTTTCAGCGAGGGGCAACTGAAAACTGGATCGTTGATCCACTTCCTCTTGCAGCGTTCATTGGTGCGCTTGTTGCGGTGTTAGTTACCTATGTGGTGGGCACTGCGTTTGGAACTACGCAATCCACAACCACGCTGATTCTGGCTGGTGTCGCCGTTACGTCGCTGGCGACTTCCATTCAGGCATTTATTCTGCAACGCAATACCGATGTGGTGCGTCAGGTGTATTCCTGGATTCTTGGACGGTTGTCAAGTGCAACATGGGGTGATGTGCGTTTAGTGCTTCCATATGTTTTGCTCAGTACGGGTGTGTTGTTTATGCACCGTCGATTGCTTGATGTGCTTCGTGTCGGTGACGACGAAGCGAGTGCACTGGGCATAAATGTTCGTCGCGTTCGCTTAATTGTTGTACTCGCCGCAACGCTGGGCACTTCAGCAGTGGTTGCTGTCAGTGGTCTCATTGGTTTTGTAGGCATCATTGTTCCGCATGCTGTTCGCTTGCTTGCCGGAGCTAGTTATCGCAAGGTACTTCCGCTCAGCGTGTTGCTCGGAGCAGCATTTCTCGTGTTTGCAGACATTCCAAGCCGAGTGTTGGCGAACCCAGCCGAAACACCGATTGGTGTCGTTACTGCATTTTTTGGTGCACCATTCTTTTTGTATCTTCTTCGCACAAGGAATACCTCAACATGACCGCGCTCGGTTTTTGTGATGTGCAGGTGTCGTACAACGGCATTGAAGCCGTACAGAGTTTTAATGACTTGCTTCACTCGGGCGAGTGGTTGTGCCTCATTGGGCCAAACGGTGCAGGTAAATCTTCGGTGTTGCGAGCAGCTGCAGGGCTAGTCCCATACTCGGGCTCAATTGCAATTGATCAGAAAGAGATTCCTGCAACATCAGCCCGGTGGCGGGCGCAACACATTGCCTATGTTCCACAATCTCCGCTGATACCTCTTGACATGAACGTGTTTGATTATGTGCTACTCGGCCGCAACCCATATGTTCGTCACTTCTCCTGGGAAACAAAGCACGACAAAGAAGTAGTGAGTGAAGTGCTTGATCGCCTTGATTTGGCCACGTTTGCACGACGTTCTTTAGGCACGCTGTCGGGCGGTGAGGTGCAGCGTTTAGTGATTGCGCGCGCACTTGCGCAAGAGGCACCGGTGCTGTTGTTGGACGAACCAACGAGTGCTTTGGATATCGGTCATCAGCAACAGGCGCTCGAGTTGGTCGACAAACTGCGTCACGAGCAGGGGCTCACTGTCGTTTCTGCAATGCACGACCTCACGCTTGCTGGCATGTATGCCGACCGGTTGGTGCTGATGCATCAGGGTGCACGAGTGGCAGAGGGATCGGCAAAAGAAGTGTTGCAGCCAAACATCCTTTCTGAGTTTTATGGCGTTTCTGCACGTGTACACCATGAAGATGACGGAACGGTCGTCGTTATTCCTCAGCGCATGAGTACTCGTTAACCAAACCGCTACCTTTGTCGGTGATGGACGATTTTGGTCGCACGCTCAATATTCATGTTGCAGGCTGTGCAGAGTCACACCAGCGCTTGTTGCAGTCGCTTGATTCGCTGACCGACGATCAGTGCCGCGAGCCCTCGGCGCTTCCGGGGTGGACTCGCGGTCATGTGCTTTCACATTTGGCTCGCAACGCAGAAAGTCACGTGCATGTTTTGCAATGTGCAGCGCGTGGAGAAGTGGGCGAGCAATATGTTGGCGGAGCAAAAGCACGCAAAGAGGGAATTGAGTTGCACGCCAACGATTCAGCAGAGTCGCTTGTAAATGCAGTGCGCAAGAGTATCTATGCACTGGAGGGGCAGTGGGCTGCAACCAATAGTGAAGGTTGGCAAGGACATGGAGTGAATAGCGCTGGTGCATCCATAGCTATGAGCGACATCGTGTTCTTGAGGTGGCGCGAGGTTGAAGTGCATCATGCCGACTTAGCGCTTGCGTTTACATTTGCGGATTGGAATTCCACATATGTTCGCTACGAACTTGATCGACAAGTCATGATGTGGCGTGCAAGCAAACCAATGGGGCTTACTCCTGTGCCAAAGATTGCGCTGCAGCTTTCACCCAATGAACGACTTGCTTGGTTTTTAGGTAGAACCGAAGTTGAAGGTTTACCAAAGCCGCCTAGTTACTAGTATTTCGCTGTGAACAAGCGCGTGAAACGTAGGTGGTGTCTCGCGCTTATTGCAGTCTGCTGTTCGGTGTTTCTTCCTGCAGGATCAGCCAGTGCCCACGCCGGGCTTGAGGGCAGCGAACCAAAGCCAAGTTCGTGGTTGGCAACTTCACCGACCGAAGTGGTGCTGTACTTTGACGAGCCTGTCGGAGTGGTGTTTGCCCGCATCCAGATTCTGGATCAAGACGGCAACGAAGTGTTTGAAACACGACCCACTCGTGACGCAGACGATCACACGACAGTTCGCGCGAACATTGACAAACTTGGCGACGGCACTTGGGTGGTGGTGTGGCGCATTGCTTCTGCAGACTCACACCCCGTGCAGGGGTCGTTTGCATTTTCAATTGGATCAAGTCCGTCCGATGTCACAAACATTCTGAATAATGACGCTGTCCAGAGGCATGGCCTAAACAATCTGTTCAACATCATTCGTTTTGTCATGTTTGCGGGAATTCTGACGCTGCTCGGCGGCGTTGCCACGGTGATGTTTGGTGCTCAAAAGTCACCATCTATTCGTACGCGAATGAGCCTGTGGGGAGCATGGACGTTTGCGATTGTTGCAAGCATTCAGGCATTGTTTGCGTATGGCCCTCACGCGTCCGGGGTGAAGGTATACAACGTCACTGATCTTTCATTGCTGAGCGACACCATGACGACGACGTTTGGTCAAGCGACGCTGATCAGGATTGCTCTGCTTTTAGGTTTCTCGCTGTTACTGATGACTATTGAAAGTCGCGGCAAGCGACCGTGGAGGCTCATCGCAGTTGGAACTTCTGTTGCGATTGCTGTCACGTTCTCCACTGTTGGTCATCCAAGCGGAGAGTCACTAGTCGCGCTCAGTCTCACGCTCGACGTAGTTCACTTGCTCGCGGTATCTCTGTGGATTGGTGCGCTATTTCTAATCACCATTGATCGCAAGTTTTGGTTGCGGTCCACACAGTCCATGCTCTGGTTCTCACGTACAGCGGGGTATTCAATTGCGGTAATTGCAGTGACGGGTATCGCCCAAGCACTGTTACTCATGGATGGATTGCAAGATGTTTTCGTTCTTGAATACGGTCAGAAACTGCTAGTCAAAGTTCTCCTCGTGCTGGTTCTTGTTGCAATTGGCGCGCTTTCGCGTTCAACGCTGCGCAGGAGCGGCCCAGCCAAATTGCACCAATCCGTATTGGTGGAATCATTGGTAGCGCTCATGGTGGTGGGAATCACCGCGCTGATTGTGGCACTACCACCACGCGAGCAGGCATCGAATGCACCCATTCAGTTTTCGCTGAAACAGTCGGGACTCATTGCTGATATTACGGTTACCCCAGCTCGAGTGGGTGCAGCTGAAATCCATGTATCCATTGATTCGCTGGTGGGTTCGTTCGCTCAAATGACTTCGGTTTCTGGGCGAATGTCATTGCCAAGCAAGAGCATTCCAACTGGTCCAGTAGAGCTAGAACGTTCGAGCCCGAATCACTACACGGCTGTAGTGAATTTCCCGTTTTCTGGCTTGTGGAACATTGAATTTGTGGTGAAACCAGACCCGTCTCGCACGGTGCTGTTTACAACCGAAGTCAAGGTTGGCGAGTAGTTACTTTCATCACCAAGTGATGACCCATGCCCGTTGCTTCGTCAACAAACTGTTCGCCGAAAACGTCAAATCCATTTTGGGTATAAAAGTTAAGAGCACTGTCACGTGCACGTGCCCAGATGTAATGCGCACCGTGATCTTCGGATTGTCGAACTCCAGCAGCTAGTAACTCTGCGCCAATTCCACTTCCTTGCAGATGCTTGGCAACAGCCATTCCTTTTAATTGAATAGCGGGACGGGTTTCATCCAGTGGCCATGCCTGAGGAATCCATGAGGAGCATGCAACAAGCTCAGCGTTTTCATAGATTCCAAGATGAACGCAACCTGGAAAATCGTCTTGTTTATAGGTTGGGTCCTGTGAAGGAGTGCCATCTCGCAGCACAGCCATTCGTAAAGACAAAAGATCGTCAGTTGCAATGCGCACCACTCTGCTTGGGCGGTGCAACGAACGAATATCAACGATGCGATCGGCGAATTGGTTCGCCTCGTTGCGGTCGTGGGTCACATGGACAACTGTGGTGTTGCGCTGAGCAAGCAAAGTGGAAAGATCGCGCAATAAGCGATCATGCAATTCGCCATCAAGTCCACTCAGTGGCTCATCAAGAAGTAGTACTTTCGGGTTCGCAGCTAACGAGCGGGCAACTGCAACGCGTTTTGCCTCGCCACCGGAAATGACAGTGACATCGCGATCGGCCAAACCTTCCAGACCAACGAGTGCAAGAAGTTCATTCACACGCAGTTGTTGCTCAGGTTTACTCTTGCCCCGAAGTGCATAAGCAATGTTTTGGCCAACAGTGAGGTGAGGGAAGAGTTGGTTGTCTTGAAACACCAAACCAATGCCTCGTTTATGAGTTGGTAAGTGCGTGACATCGACTCCATCAACACTTACCGATCCCGATTCGGCTCGCTCAATTCCAGCAATCACGCGAAGCAGCGTGGTCTTTCCCTCTCCGCTTGGACCAACGAGCGACACCACTTCTCCAGTGCCAACTTCAAGGCACACACCGTCAAGAATCACTTCGTTTGCATAGTGAATGGTGAGGTCGGTGATTTTGAGCATTAATAAGTTTTCGTTCGTGAGGCGCGCACAGTTTCTGCGAGGTATACGGCACCAATGCTAAACACGAAAAACAGGGTTGAGAGCGCGAATGCTTTGGCATGTTGAGTATCGCCAGGGCGGGAAAGCAGTCGAGCGATTGAAACGGGGAGCGTTTCATAGGTTTGTCGGGTGAGAAAACTAGTGGCACCAAATTCGCCCAGAGAAACTGCGGCAGAAAGCGCACATGCCGTGGCCAGACAACGACGCAACAGTGGCAAATCAATCCTTATCCATTGATCTCTTGCTCCTGAGCCAAGCGTTGCCGCTGCATCGCGAAGGTCTTGTGGAATTGCTTGTGCAACAGGTATCACTGTGCGAACAACTAATGGAATAGCAATGAGAGAGTGCGCAACGGGAGTGATCCACCAAGTAGAGCGAAACTCAAACGGGCTCTGATCGAAGGTAATCAGAATTCCAAGTCCAACGGTGACCGCAGAAATCATGAGAGGGAGCGAGGTAATGGTTTCTAGAAGCCGAGATGACGTGGATTTGTAGGCGATTGCAAGAGCAATCATGGTTCCCAGCGTGGTGGCAAGGATTGATGCAGTAATTGCAAACCTTGTGCTTACTGCCAATGAATTCATCGTGTCATTTGACAAGACTTGCGACCAGCCAGAGGTCGACTTCCACGCGACTGCAATTAATGGCAAGAGTGCAAGGAAGCCAGTCACTGCAGCAATGCCGGTGACAGTAACTATCTGAGCACGTCCAGTCGGCTTTGGTGCCTGAACATTGACGGTGAGCGGTGAAGTGTGATGACGGCCAATCTTCGTCATGGCAAACAACACGCCAATGAGGAAAATTGCCTGGATAATTCCAATTGCAACTGCACCGTTTAAGTCACCAAGCTGAACTGCTCGAACATAGATCTCGGTTTC
>BJFW01000061.1 GCA_014190095.1 Actinomycetes bacterium
TGGGTTCGAGTCCCATCGTCTCCACCAATACGCTTCAGGCTCCTCCGCATTACGCTTGTCATACAACCGTAAGGAGACAGTCATGATTAATGCAGTAATTGTTGATGCAATTCGCAGCCCGCTTGGACGCCGCAATGGCAAGTTGAAGAACTGGCACCCAGTAGATCTCGCTTCAGAGATCATGCAACAGCTAGTTCAACGCAACGATCTTGATCCTGCCCTTATTGATGACGTGGTGATGGGTTGCGTGATGCAAGTTGGTGAGCAGAGTCTCAACGTTGCTCGCAACGCAGTCCTTGCTGCTGGTTGGCCAGACACTGTTCCAGGCACCACCATCGACCGCCAGTGCGGTTCAAGTCAGCAAGCCGCACACTTCGCAGCGCAAGGTGTCATCGCGGGTGCGTACGACATTGTTGTTGCTAATGGTGTTGAAGTGATGTCACGAGTACCAATGGGTGCTTCCGTTGCCGATCGCAACTTTGGTTTCCCGTTTGGACCGCGCGTGCAGGCACGTTACGAAGCAGCAGGTGGTCTTGTTGGTCAAGGTATCTCTGCAGAAATGATTGCCGAAAAGTGGAATATCAGTCGCGATGAACTCGACGCATTTGGTGTTCGTTCACAGGAATACGCCGCACGCGCAACTCGCGAAGGTCGATTCCAGAACGAAATTATTCCTGTGCTCGACGCAGAAGGCAACATGATGAGTCAAGACGAAGGTCTTCGTGACACCACCATGGAATCACTTGGAAAACTCAAGCCATCATTCCGTCCAGTAGAAGAAGGCGGACGCGTTACTGCTGGTAACTCGTCGCAAATCACTGACGGTTCCGCAGCGTTGCTCATTATGAGTGAAGAAAAAGCAAAGCAACTTGGCTTGAAGCCACGTGCTCGCTTCGTGCAATTCGCAATGGCTGCCGAAGATCCGCGATACATGTTGACCGCGCCAATTCCAGCAACAAAGAAAGTGCTGGAGCGCGCAGGTCTCACCATGGACGACATTGATCTCGTTGAAATCAACGAAGCATTTGCATCAGTTGTCTTGGCTTGGGAAAAAGAATTGCACCCAGACATGAGCAAAGTAAACGTGAACGGTGGAGCAATTGCACTCGGTCACCCACTTGGCGCATCGGGCGCTCGCCTCATGACCACACTGTTGAATGAACTTGAGCGCACCGGTGGTCGCTACGGTTTGCAAACCATGTGTGAAGGTGGCGGCATGGCCAACGCCACCATCATCGAACGCCTCTAAACAGGATCACGTAGATGTTCGGAACCATCATCTGGTTCCTTGTCGGGGTGTTCATGCTGATGATCATTTGGCGCACCGGTATTGGAATGTTGCGCAGTATGACTTCACCTTTGCCCGCACCACCTCCAGCGGGAGAAATGCGCAGAATCAATGTGCGCTATCGCTGTGGAGTGTGTGGTGTCGAACTACGCATGGTGATGGCACCAGACCAAGACCCGCCACCACCGCGACACTGCCTTGAAGATATGGACTTCGTTGCCCCTATTGATTGAGGTCTAGTGATATTTGGTGGCGGTGAACAGTCCACCAAGCACACAGGTAAGTCCGCTGAAGAGATACCAGTTGCTACGTCCACCTGGTACGAAACCTAGGTAATAAAACAAGATTACGAGTGCACCAAGACCAAGCAGCACGAACATCACTACCGGAACCCACGGAGGGCTGACGCGTACATCGCGGGAAATGGGCGGCGTATAACGCGATGAGGCTTCAGCAATGTTGTTGCCGTGCATCGATTTTGGGTCGGAGTGATCAAGACGATGAGTCTCGTGCAAGCGATGATTAGGTTGCGTTCCCTTTGGAGTGGTGCGTCCGCCGGTACGTCGTTTGTTTGGCGCCATGAGACTTTCAGTGTAGAGCAAAAACGAGGTTTGACCCGAGGCATTGTTCTGGCAGGCTTACTGCGTGACACGCATTCTGGTGATCGACAATTTTGACAGTTTCGTGTACAACCTCGTGCAGTACGTGGGCGAACTTGGCGCAGAACCTGTTGTCATTCGTAATAACGAGATGTCGGTGCACGATGCTGCTGCATTGCGACCAGATGGAGTGTTGCTGTCGCCTGGTCCAGGTCGTCCAGAAGACGCAGGAATATTGTGTGGCGCCATTCGCGAGTTTGCAGGTCGAGTGCCGATGTTTGGTGTGTGTCTTGGACATCAAGCAATTGGTCAGGTGTATGGCGGAAACGTGGTGCGTGCTCCCGAGTTATTGCACGGAAAAACTTCGCCAATTCATCACACCAACGAAGGCGTGTTTGCTGGCCTACCAAACCCCATGCCAGCAACCAGGTATCACTCGTTGATGATTGAACGCGAAACTCTTCCTGAAACTTTGAACGTAACTGCGCAAACAGAATCAGGAATGATCATGGGTGTTCGCCATTGCGAACTCGATATTGAGGGAGTGCAGTTTCATCCTGAAAGCATTCTCACCACTTCTGGTCATGACATGATTGGCAACTTTGTGCAGCGCGTTGCTGCGTTCGCGCACTAATTCGATAACGCGCGACCCACAATCAGCACCACTTTTGAACCAGGGTTGACTTGGGTGTTTGGTTGCAAACTTTGCGAAATAACTAATCCATCATTTTCATCGCCTGCTGGCACATTCTGATAGCGAACTTCCCAAACCAAACCAGCAGCATTGAGCAAGGACTTTGCGTCAGCCTCACTTTGACCGACAACATCAGGAACTGTTGATTGATTACCGCCACCGGAAACCACGATTGTGACATTGCTGCCAGAAGCAACGGTGGTGCCAATTGCGGGGTCGGTGCGAATAACGCGTCCTTTGGCAATGGTTGAACTGGGTTCTTCTGCGAGCGTCACATTTAACAAAAACGGTGCACCAACGAGTACTTGTTGTGCTGCCTCTACCACTTGACCTTCAACGTTAGGAATGGCAACTTCTGGTCCACCTTTAGACACCACGACACGAATTGGTGCACCTGCTGGAAGCATCACGGTTGCTGCAGGGTCTTGCGAAATGATTTGTCCGGCAGGTGTGGTGGGGTCGACACGTTCTTCAATAATTTCAATGGTTAAGCCAACTGCAATTACTTGGCTGACGGCAGATTCGTACAACAGCCCTTGAATTGGAGGCACCATGATGGTTCCTGCACGAGGATTAAATGTGAGAGTGATTGAGTCTCCAGTTTGAAACTTTGCTCCTGCGGCCGGACTCTGGTCGTACACCACACCTGGAGCAACTCCATCTTTGGGAAGCTCGTTTTGCACCACGGTGAGGCCAAGTGCGGTGAGTTGTTCCTGTGCGGCATCAATAGACATGTTCACAACCGAAGGAATGGTTGCATCGTTGCCTCCTCCAATGAAGCGAACAGCAAACACAACAATGGCAAGTAACGCAATGGCCAACACTGCGCCACCAAACACCATGGTTGCCGGCTTCTTTGGGTCAAGGGCTTCAAGACTGTCTTCAAGTGGAGGCAATACCACTACTGGAATCTCTGCGGTATCGGAAAGATTTGTCGTGCTTGCGCCACCACGAGCTTCAATGAGTGCAGAGGTTTCCTCACCGTCAAGAATGCGACGCACGTCTTCGCGCACAAGAACAGCACTTTCATAACGACGCTGTTCGTTTTTTGCCATGCACTTGGCGACAACGGATTCAAACCCGCGAGGTAAATCGGCGATCAATTCGCGAAGTGGTTGTGGGAAGTTATGAACATGTTGATATGCAACAGCAACTGCAGACTCTCCAGTAAACGGCGGTCGTCCGGCAACTAACTCGTACATCATGACACCAAGTGAATAAATATCACTGCGCGGGTCGGGCTGTGCACCCTGTGCTTGTTCAGGAGACAAATAGCTTGCAGTCCCCATTACCGAACCAATTTCGGTCAACGCTTCATCAATATTGGATCCGAGTGCGCGTGCAATACCAAAGTCGGCAACTTTCACCTGACCACCAAGACCAATCAAGATGTTTCCCGGCTTGATATCGCGGTGAATCACACCGTTTTCATGAGCAAAACTGAGTGCTGCGGCTACTTCGGAAATGACATCGCATGCGTGTGTGGGTGTTAGTGGGCCACGTTCTTTCAACAATGTTGCAAGCGTTTTTCCTTCTACATATTCCATGGCAATGAAATACGTGGCGTTCACCTTTCCCCAGTCGTACACAGCGACAATGTTTGGGTGGGTGAGTGCGGCAGCCGATTGTGCTTCGCGGCGAAAACGTTCAACAAATGTGGGGTCAACTGCGTACTCGGGGAACAACACCTTTAACGCAACAGGGCGATCTAGCAAGATGTCGCGAGCAAGAAACACTTCGGCCATGCCACCCCGACCAATGCTTCGCTCTACGCGGTATCGGTCGTTGACCAAAGGAATGTTTTCGTTAGTCATTGAGCACCGATATTTTTTTCAACGCTTTTATATAACGTTGCGCATCAACGAATGAGGAGAAACGAATGTGCTCGCTAATTCGTTGTTGATGAACAGAGGAGAGAACACTGCGACGAAGGTCGGTGCACAGTTCGCGAGTAGGCATAAACCACAACACTCGGCTGCTTGCACCACGATCAATACACACCGGCGAGCTCTGCGACACGTTTTCAAATGTAAGAAAGTAACCCGATCGAGCATTGCGTCCAGTGACTACTAATGAAAGAACTATTGCCAGTGCGACTCCAGAACCAATGACCCACTTCTTTTTCGGACGTTTATCACGAGTGGTATCAACTGGTTTGGTCGTGATTGGTGTTGTTGAATCACCAACCGCATCGACCACCACTACCGTAATGTTGTCTCGACCGCCATTGCGTTTTGCAAGCGCAACAAGCGCATCGGCAATGATTTGTGGCTCACGAGGTTGTGTTGCAAGTTCTGCGATGTCAGATGTTGGAACTTCGTCAACAAGTCCATCGCTGCACAGGATGAAGCGATCACCAGAAAAGAGAGGTATCAGCCACGAGTCAACTGACACTCGGTCATCAATGCCAAGGGCGCGAGTGACTATGTTGCGGCGCGGATGAACCCGAGCTTCTTCTTCAGTAATGAGGCCCTCAGTTACGAGTTCTTGCACATATGAGTGATCAACACTGAGTTGACGGAATGTACCTGAGCGCGCCAGATAGATGCGCGAATCGCCAACGTTTGCCAAGGCAACCTGCTGAGGTTCTGAGGTTTCTCCTTGAGGCTTCACTAGTGCCAGCGCACAAATGGTGGTGCCCATGCCGCGGCGCTCAGTGCTTTCAGATGCCGATTCGTGAATAGTGCGATTGATTGAGGTAATGGCTTCAACGAACCACTCTGGGGTAAGTGTTTGTCCAACTGCCCGTTCAAGCAACAGTGTGGTGGCCAACGCGGAGGCAACTTCGCCAGCATTGTGGCCCCCCATTCCGTCGGCAACAGCAAAAAGTTGGTCGGATGCCACGTAGGCATCTTCGTTCTGCGGGCGAACATTTCCTGTGTCGGTTGCAACTCCGTGTTTCAACAACATCATGCGAATGTGCCAGGAGTTGGGTAAAGAGTCACTCGAAGCGAATGTTCACTGCGCCAAAAGCAATGACATCACCTGATGCAAGCGGAGTGGGTTCAACGATCACGGTTCCATTCACACGAGTGCCGTTGGTGCTTCCACGGTCATCTATTTGCCATGTTCCGCGAACGATTCGAATTTCAGCATGAACACGGCTTACATTGTGATCAGCAATCACAATGTCACACGTTGTCTGTCGACCAATGATGTATTTATCGTTAGTCAAGACAAATTGAGTGCCATCATCCAGCACCAAGGTGTGAGTCTGACGTTCGGTTGGCTTGGCCTCAACTGGGTCGGTTGTTGTCGCGCGAACTGAAGACACCTTGGAAGGTCGAATGACACATTCATTTGATCCAAGATTTTCGTCGTGTTCGAACGTAATTACTGCTTCACCAGTGAGTGAATAACCCTCGTACGTCGCGTGATGAGTAATTGCTTGGCGAAGTTCGTGGGCCAGGGGTTTCAGCGTTGGGCTGAGTAGTTCAAGATTGCTTGGGCTCACCAGAACTTTGTATGTCGATGGAACCTCGCCGTTGTTGTTGAGCGCAATGTCATCCATGGTCGCAACGAGTTGGCGTCCAATGGTGATAGGTCGAATTCCGCGCCGACGGGCGATCGCAAACACATGTGTATTCTAAGCGTTATTTCGTGCATACGCATCAGAACCAACAAATCGGCCCCAGCGCCTGTTCAACATTGCGTAGTCACTTGCGTCTTCAGTTGCTCCAAGCGTTCGCGCTCCAAAGTGGTAGACACGTGATCTAGGGGTCCATACTGTTCGTAGACCTTGTGCTGCAAGCTTCATACAAAAATCAATGTCTGCGTACGCGATGCGATAGTTCTCTGAAAATCCACCGACCACATTGAAGTCGGAACGACGAAAAGCCATGCACGCACCACTGATTGCAGAGACGCTTCGCGCAACACTATGCACACCCATCCAACCGTCGGAAAGCGATGACTTTCCTCGAGATAGCTGAGTTGGCTTGGGTTTCATGGTGATTCCAGCACTACCGATTCGACCATCTTCCATTAACAACATTGGGCCCACAACACCAATGTCGCTGAACTGCAGTTGACCGACGATCTGGCTTAACCACTCAGGGTTATCAACATGAGTGTCATCATCTAAGACGACCACGATCTCGCCTCGAGAAGCAAGCACACCTTGATTCCACTTTTTTGCGAGATTAAAACTCTCATCAAAATCGATAGTCAGGATCCGGGGATCATTTGGGAGCGTAAATGGGTGAACCATTTGCCCATTCGGGTTTACGTCGCGGACAACCACAATTTCAAAATTTGGGTAAGCGGTGGTTTTTAAAATGGTATTGACGATGCCTTCGACAAGGCAGGTTTCTACGCCCCAGATTCGCGAGGTATCACCGCGAGTAGGAATAACGATGCTGACTAGTGGGCTGTCATTTGTACCGAATACATGTGAGTAGCTTCCCGGACTGAGCTTTGAAATGGTGGCTGATATTTGCTTGCGTTTGAAATGCATCTGCACGGCCTTTTGACCGGCGTCGTAGGCGTAGGGCTTGGCGTGCACATCGCCAGCAGTTGACCCCGGGACCACCCGCCAGTGATACAAAATTTGGGGAACATGTGCGACTTTCCGAGCTTTTTCCGTTGCTCTCAAAATGAGGTCATAGTCCTGAGCGCCGTCGTACCCGCTGTGAAAACCACCGATTTCGTCAAGTAACGAATTTCGAAATACCGAAAAATGTGTGCAATAGTTCTGACCACGTAGCCGAATAGGATCAAATCTGGGTTTGCGAA
>BJFW01000062.1 GCA_014190095.1 Actinomycetes bacterium
CTGCAAAACTCGCCGCCCGCGCCGGTCAAAATCATCACTCGGTCATCAGGGTTATTAGCAATTTCTTTAAACGTGTCGCGTAGCTCGTCCCACATGGTGCCGTTGGCCGCATTCTTCTTTGCCGGACGATTCATGGTCACGGTCACAATGCCATTTTCGCGAAAAACCTCAATTGTTTCCATACAAAGACGATACTTAGTAAATGGGTTTCAATCCGCATCGCAAGCGTGTCAAGCGCACCAGCGACTTTCTCATTGTGGGGTCGGCGTTTGTGATCATTGTTGCCCTCGTGCTGTGGGCGTTTGCGGGATAACGACCATGTCAATGTGGGACGGTTTGTACGGCGATATCGACGTGCGCCGCGTGCAGCCGTACGAGGCCAACAAGGCGTACATCTGTCCCGGCTGCAACCAAGACATTCCCGTTGGCATGGGCCACTACGTGTGCGTGCCTGCCGATGCGGTGGACTTACGACGGCACTGGCACTACGCGTGCTGGGACAACCGACTACCTAAAACGCGTTAAACAATAACTAATCAAGAAGAATCATTTTCCCGATTCAAACGAATTTGCTCGCATGAATCAGCCGCAGCTCGTCTTTGATTTGTAGTAATCGCCCGTCATTCGCTGATAAACCGTGTCGTAAGGCACGATGTGGTCCCAAAATCCATCAGAAAATGAGAATGCATCACGACAACCTTGCCGTTCACCATCGGCATAACCTTCGTCGTAACCAACATCTTTACCATCTGAAAAACCCTCAGCTCGACCATCTTCAAATCCAGAGTCAAAAGCAATCGTGCGCTCTTTCTTAAGATCGATAGATCCCTTACCAAGAAAAAATCCGCCAACACTTCCTCCTGCAAACACAATTAATGCGAGTGCACTCAGCAGAAATTTTTTCCTGGTTGCTGTTTTTTCAGTTGCAACCGCTGGCACTGAAGACGCGACTTCTGAGAGCTTTGGTTGAGAAAATACCGAACTAGGAGCAGTGTCAGCTACTTGATTCATCGACCTAGCTGGCTGTGCTGCGCCACAGTTCGTGCAAAATGCAGATCCGGAATCAACGGCACCACACGATGTACAGAATTGGTTCATGGCTTACCTACTGCTCTGATTTTGTTCTGAATTTCAAGTGACTTTTTAACCCCAATAAAACCAAACCCAAAAGAAGTTCCCAGCAAGATTGCTACCGGCAGTCCAATACCGTCACTGCTTTCAGTTAGAGCCACAATAAAGGCAACGATTCCTGCAAACGCCCCAAAACCTCCAATGACTAGGGACGTCTTTCTTGAGCGTTGCACAGCAACAATTATCAATAATGCTCCAGCCGCTGTAAGCAATATTGAAGCAGCTGTGCGATCTTCGCTAGATCCGAGAACTCCAAAAGCCCCGCTCACCTCAAAAACAATTCCCACGCCGATGAAAACCTTCCCGAAAGAAGGCCAATCTTTTCGATCTAGTGACCACCCAATTGCGAGCAATACGATCCCAATGATTAAGTACAGAGAAGATGATTCGCGTGTTGCTGAATCAAAGAAATCTGTCGGGTCATCAAATACCGAGTAACCCCTTATTGACGATTGCGCATTGAGAACCACTAACCCATTACCTAGCGAGAGCAACCCCGCCACAAGTAGCGCTGGTCTACCTCGCAATATCGGCAAAGACCACGCAGCCGCATATGCAAGACCTAACACAATCAGCGGTAATCCCACTTCGCCATCATCAATTGAGTTTCCAAACAGAAATAACACAGATAGTCCAAGAAGAGGGACAACTGCCGTTGTTGCACCTGGAATCAGATCACTGCTCGCAAATTTGGTTAAGAGATAAACGACCGCACAACCTATTGCAGTCCAAACAAAACCTATAAGGAATGGCGAATCAGAATAACTTGATCCCACAGCATCAAAAGCAAGCAGAAGTACTGCTAACGCAAACAGAGCACCACTAATTACAGTAATAATTGTCTGCAGATTAACTTCGGGAGACTCGTGACGATGCTTCAGCAGATCATTTTTTAGATCTGCACTTAATTTGCTAGTCGTCGCTTGAACCTGAGGGGCTTGTGTTGCTTGCTGATAACCAGCCCCTGGGCTTCCACCTGATGCCAAAACCTGACCGCAATCCCGACAGAATTTTGCCTCAGCCGCATTTTGATGACCGTTACTACAGAGCATTATTACCCCCTATTTGTCACTCGCCCCTCGTAAATCTTGTCAATTATGAATTTCGCTGTCAAGAAATGCCATTTATTGCCCAAATTGATGGGCCTAACTCGTCATTGATACACGCTCATCAGATCTAGTCCTACCGAGTTCCTAAAACGCGTTAAACAACACATCTAGTTGCACGCCGGTCATGGTGGCAACATCGAACCGCGTGCTGCGAATGCGCGCATGCAACGCAGCATCATTCACGCGTAGGTGCTCCACGAAATCAAATGTTGCTCGACGCACTTTCAATTGTTTTGCCGGCGTTACTGCTTCGGCTGCAAAACCAAATGCGTTGTTGGCGCGTGCTTTCACTTCGCACACCACCAGTTCGGCTCCGTGCATCAGCACCACATCAAGTTCGCCGCGCTTGCTACGAAAGTTTCGTGCAACAACCGTGTAGCCGTGTTGTGCATACCAGCGAGCAACACAAACTTCCGCCCACCTGCCGCGCGCGTTTCGCCGTGCACCAATTCCGGTGTTTACAACTGGCGCGTCTACAGATCTTTTGGCGGCAGTTCTTCGATGTTTAAGTCTTTGAAGCTCAGCACTCGCACCTTCGGTACGAATCGGCTCTTGCGGTACATGTCCCACACCCATGCGTCTGACAGCATCACTTCCACAATTGGTCGAGGTCCTTCTGAAAGAACCTTCACATCAACATTGTTGGCCAGATAGAACCGGCGATCAGTTTCCACTGCGTAGCGAAACATGCTGACGACATCTTGATATTCCTGCGCGAGCTGAAGCTCTCGCTCCGCTTCGAAATTTTCGAGGTCGTCTGTATTCAATGTGTGCAGTGACGCGGAAAAGTGGCGACTATTGGTCGTCGCGCTTTTCGCGGATCTTTGCCGACTTACCCGTGCGATCGCGCAAGTAGTTCAGCTTCGCACGACGAACATCGCCGCGCTTCACGACTTCAAGCTTGGCAACCGATGGGCTGTGCAAGGGGAATGTGCGCTCAACGCCCACTCCGTACGACAACTTACGAACGGTGTACGACTCGGCAATTCCTGATCCAGTGATGGCGACAATGTTCCCCTGGAAAATCTGAATGCGCTCTTTGCCACCTTCAACCACTCGTACGTGAACCTTTACTTCGTCGCCAGAGCCAATTTTTGGAAGGTCTTCGCGCTTGTATTGGTTGTCAACAATGTCGGTGGTCTTCATGAGGAAATCCTTTAAATAGTGAAGTGTGAAGGATACGGGGTTGGCGGGAACTCTTCCAACAGGCGTTGCTCAGCCTGGGTTAGCGGACCTCGCAGAGCCATCAGATCGGGGCGCTGGGAAATGGTGCGGTGCAGGGCTTGAGCCTGCCTCCAGCGCTCTACTTTGGCGTGGTCACCGCTGCGCAGCACTTCAGGTACTTCCCAACCTCGGAAGTCCGCAGGGCGTGTGTAATGGGGTTCTTCCAGAATTCCGGACTGTCCAAAGCTTTCGGTCAATGGCGAAACGGCGTTGCCCATCACTCCCGGAATCAATCGGGTGACGGCTTCAATTACCAAGCACGCCCCCACTTCGCCGCCGGCCAACACCACATCGCCAACTGAAATTTCTTCGTCAATCAGGTGTTCGCGAATGCGATGGTCGATGCCTTCATAGCGGCCGCATAACAAACTGAAGCCATCGAGTGTTGCCAACTTGTTGGCAAACTTTTGGTCGAAGCGTTTACCACCTGGCGACATGAGGAAAATT
This sequence comes from Actinomycetes bacterium, assembly GCA_014190095.1. Taxonomy (GTDB): domain Bacteria; phylum Actinomycetota; class Acidimicrobiia; order Acidimicrobiales; family Ilumatobacteraceae; genus UBA3006. The sequence goes on from BJFW01000062.1 coordinate 3,912, forward strand.
GGTCGCGGTGCATTGGCGCGCTCAATGCTGTTGAATACGGGCTCGGCTGCAATGAGCATTCCTGCGCCGCCTCCGAATGGTGCGTCGTCAACGCTGTGGTGAACGTCAGTGGTGTGTTCACGCAAGTCGTGCGTGCGCAAGTCAACAAGGTTTTCTTTGCGCGCGCGGCCCAACAAGCTTTCCGAACAGAAGTCGTCTACCAACTTCGGAAACAGTGTGAATACATCAATCCGCATCGAACAAACCTTCTGGTGCGTCAATTTCTACTCGCCCATTTTCATTCGACACGATAAATGGCGTTGGTACAAGGAACCCGTTATCCAGTTCCATAATCGGGTGTGCTGGGTTATCGATTACTGCCGTGCAGGTTCCCAAATTGTTGCCTGCGGTATCCACCACAACACTGCCAATCAGTTCGTGCACCCACACCACGCTTGGGTCGTCAATGGGTTCGCCATACACATCGCTGTTGGTTAAGCGCTCGGCAATGTTTCTGTCGGTTAACCCAACAAAGTTCATCAGCCAACGATCAGTGGATTTTTTTGACGATGCAATTTCATACCACGTACCTGCGACCCACAACTTTGCACCTGTACCGGTGCGCAATGGATGATCACTAAAGAGGTCAAGATACATTTCTCCGCGAACTCCGTGAGGTCGCCCAACGCGACCAACGTGCAACAGACCGTGTGGTGGTTGCGAATTAGTTGTCGACGAAGTCGACATCGACATTCACGCCATCGCGTGTTGCAGCAGCGCGCACAACGGTGCGGATGCTCATTGCGGTACGACCGCGACGTCCGATGACGCGACCAAGGTCGCCTTCACCAACGCGAACTTCCAACAACACTTTGTCGCCATCTGTGCTTCCTTCAACAACAACCGCATCTGGGTTGTCAACAATGGAACGCACGACATGGTCGAGCACTGCCGTAGCAATTGGAGCTGGAATGAGATTTGCTGAATCAGTCACAGAAGAAGAAAGTCTTACTTGGACTTCTTGGTTGCCATGAACTCGGCCCATACGCCAGAGATTTCAAACAACTTCTTGACGCGCTCACTTGGCAATGCGCCTTGCTGCAACCACTTCATGGCCTTTGCATTATCAACAGTAAGAGCCGATGGCTCGGACTGTGGGTGATAGTTACCAACGATTTCGAGGAAACGACCATCGCGGGCAGAACGTGAATCGGCAGCGACGATGCGATAATGCGGCTGCTTGGTTTTGCCTACTCGTGTGAGGCGAAGCTTTACTGACATGGCTTGCAGGCTATCGGGACGGAGGCCGCGAGCCCAACGCCGCAGACAAGTCCATTCCTCCACCACCAAAGGGGTTGAAGCCGCCTTTGCCACCCTTTTTGCCTCCGCCGCCCATGCGCTTCATCATCTTCTGCATTTCGCTGAACTGTTTCACCAGCTTGTTGACATCGGCAATTTGCGTGCCACTGCCATTCGCAATGCGTTGGCGACGACTGCCGTTAATAATTTCTGGCTTGCGTCGTTCTTCAGGCGTCATCGAACGAATGATGGCTTCAGTGCTCTTCACCATGTCGTCTGAAATTTGCGCGTTCTTCATTTCTTTCGGCATGCCAGGCAACATGCCCATCATTGAAGACAGATTGCCCATTTTTTTCAGTTGTTGCAGTTGGTCGAGGAAGTCGTCGAGTGTGAACTCGCCTTCCATAAGTTTTGCTGCGGCTTTTTCGGCTTCGTCTTTTTCGTAAACCTTTTCGGCTTGTTCAATGAGCGTGAGCATGTCGCCCATGCCAAGAATTCGACTCGCCATGCGGTCGGGGTGAAACTGTTCAAACGCGTCGAGTTTTTCTCCCGTTGCAGCAAACGCAATTGGTTTGCCAATTACTTCTTTCACGCTGAGTGCCGCACCACCTCGTGCATCGCCATCCAGCTTCGAAAGAATCACACCGCTAATGGCAAGTGTTTCGTCGAATGCTTTCGCTACGTTGACGGCGTCTTGACCGGTCATCGCATCGATCACCAAGAACGTGTAGTCAGGTTTTACTGCAGCACTGATGTCGCTGACCTGTTGCATCATTTCGGTGTCAATTGACAAACGACCTGCGGTGTCAACAATGAGTACGTCGCGGCCAAGTCGCTTTGCTTCTGCAAGTCCGGCTGCTGCAGTTTGCACTGGGTCGCCAGGAGCAGAGAACACAGGAACATTCAGTTGCGCGCCAAGCACCTTCAACTGTTCAACGGCTGCTGGCCGCTGCAAGTCGGCACCAACCAACAATGGGTTGCGGCCTTGCGCTTTAAACCACGATGCAAGTTTTGCGGCGCTGGTGGTTTTACCCGAACCTTGCAAACCTGCCATCAACACAACCGTTGGAGGTTGCGACGCATAGGCGATTTTTAAGGTTTCGCCGCCAAGCATGGCAACCAGTTCGGCGTTAACAATTTTGATGATCTGTTGGCCTGGATCAAGCGCCTCAGAAACTTTGCTGCCAACCGCTTGCACGCGAATGCGTTCAACTACATCGCGAACAACGCCAATATTTACGTCGGCTTCCAACAATGCCGTACGAATTTCGGCAAGCATTTCGTTTACATCGGCTTCGGTTAACCGGCCTTTGCCACGAATGCGCTTGAATACGCCACCTAGGCGATCACTCAGGTTGTCGAACATAACGCCTCTACAAATTCGGTTGGGTTAAACGCCACAAGGTCTTCCATGGTTTCGCCAAGGCCCACCAGTTTCACAGGAATACCCAACTCGGTTTCAATGGCAAACACAATGCCACCCTTAGACGAGCCGTCCAGTTTGGTGAGCACCACGCCCGTTACTTGCGTTGCGTCGGCAAACAGTCGCGCTTGGCTGAGGCCGTTTTGACCAGTGGTGGCGTCGATAACCAAAAGCGTTTCGGTAACGGTGCCCGCACCTTTTTCGGCAACGCGTCGCACTTTGCGCAACTCTTCCATGAGGTTGGTGTTGTTCTGCAAGCGTCCTGCGGTGTCGGCAAGCACTAAATCGCACTTGCGCGCATTGGCTGCTTGCACTGCATCAAAGATGACCGATGATGGGTCGCTGCCTTCTGCGCCTCGAATGATTTCTGCTCCACTGCGCTCGGCCCAGGTTTGCAACTGCTCGCCTGCTGCTGCGCGAAAGGTGTCGCCTGCTGCCATCATCACCTTTCGACCAAGTGCAACTTGTTGGGCCGATATTTTGCCAAGGCTGGTGGTTTTGCCTGCGCCGTTTACGCCAACCATGAGCCAAATATTTGGACCATCAATTGATGGATCGAAATTCAATTCGCGGTTGGTGCCAACAAGACGCGAAGCCATGTCGTTCTGCAAAGCGGTAATCAAATCGGCCGGCGTTGAAATCTCTTTTGCCTTCACGCGTGCGCGCAATGGCTCAAGCAATGCTTGTGCAACTTTCACGCC